>JBFKGW010000030.1:0-11461 GCA_041633145.1 Alphaproteobacteria bacterium | reverse complement strand
GGTGATTATCGCCTTCTCGGCGGACCGCGTCGAGGCGTCCGACACCATCGACATGGCCCAAAACGAGATGACCGCCAAGTTCGTCGGAAACGGTCAACGCTCGCTCGAGATTGACTGGCGTGTCCTTTTGCCAGTTGCCCAATGTCGTGCAGCCCAGAGTTTCACCGGAAACGTCGGCGGCGAACCAGCCGTCGCCTTTGTCGACCACGGTCAGGCAAGCGCCGCTGCAGGCAATCGAGGCGCCCAAGGCAATAGTGTCAGTGTCATAGGCAGTCTTAATCGTCAGTTGTTTGCCGACGGATTGCTCGGCAATAGCGGCGACGCGCCCGACATCGGTGACTATTCCGGTAAACATGGCGCTTGGTTACGGCAGTCGGCGATAAATATCTAGTGTGTCGTCGCCGATAACCTCGCGTGCCAGCAGCTCAAATGCCGGCATATCCTCGATACTCTCGACCCCAAGGTCACCGAGCGCCGGCAAGCCATCGCCGCCGATGAGGCGCGGCGCGCGGAACCAGGCGATGCGGTCGATCAATCCGGCGCGCAGCAGCGCAGCGCTCAGCATCGCGCCGCCTTCGACCAGGACACGGGTGATCCCGTGCTTGGCCAGACCAGCCATCGCCTGAGCGGCATCGACGTGGCCGCTGTCGTCGCCGGCGACTGCCAAAATCTCCATGCCAGCGTCCCTCAGTTGGGCGATACGGGACGTGTCGGCGTCGTCGCGGGTGACAATCCATGTCGGCACGTCCTGCGCTGTCCGCACGAGTTGCGCTTTATCCGAGATTCGCAGGTTGCTGTCGAAAACGACCCGGACCGGCGAGCGATCTTCCAGGCCGGCCAAGCGGCAGGTCAACTGAGGGTCGTCGGCAATGACGGTATCGATGCCCACCATAATGGCGTCGTGCTGGGCGCGCATCAGATGGACCCATTCGCGTGCGGTGGGTCCGGTGATCCACTGCGAGGCGCCGCTGCGGGTGGCGATGCGGCCATCGGCCGTGGTCGCTGTCTTGAGCGTGACCAGCGGGCGCCCGGCGGTCTCGCGCTGCAAGAAGCCGGCGTTCAGTTCCTCGGCGTCGGCGCGCAAAACATCCGCCGTCACGTCGATACCGGCCGCGCGGAGCTGTTCCAATCCGCCGCCGTCGACGCGATCATCGGGGTCGGTGCAGCCCACCACGACGCGACCGATCTTGGCGTCGATCAGAGCGTCGGCACACGGCGGTGTCTGACCGTGGTGGCTGCAGGGTTCCAGAGAGACATAAGCGGTGGCACCAGCGAGACTACCGGCGCCGTAGCGTTGGCGCGCCTGATCGAGCGCCACGGTCTCGGCATGCGGCCGCCCGCCCGGTTGCGTCCAACCCCGGCCGATCACGCGCGGTGCATCGCCGCCGGCGGTAACGATTACGCAGCCGACCGCCGGATTGGGCCAGGTGCGGCCAAGTCCTCGGCGCGCAAGCCGCAAGGCGACCTGCATATAGTGCGTGTCGTTCGTCATGGTGACGCCAGGTTTTGCCACCTAACCGGGGCGGCGGAATTAATCGGCCTCTTCGCCGGCGAGCCGTTCCGCGCCGATGAAATCTTCGAAATCCTTGGCCTCGCGGAAATTCTTGTACACCGAGGCGAACCGGACATAGGCAACCGGATCGAGGCTGGCGAGCGCGTCCATGACCGCCTCGCCGATCGCCTCGGTGGCGATTTCGGTCTCACCGGAAGATTCGAGCCGGCGCACAATGCCACTCACGACCCGGTCTATGCGATCGGGATCGACCGGGCGCTTGCGCAAGGCGATGCGCATCGAGCGTTCCAATTTGTCGCGGTCGAACGGCGCCCGCTGGCCGTTGCTTTTGATCACCACCAGGTCGCGCAACTGAACCCGCTCGAACGTCGTCCAGCGGGCGCCGCAGTCGGGACAGGCGCGGCGCCGGCGAATCGCCGTGTTGTCCTCGGTGGGCCGGGAATCTTTTACGTGCGTATCGGAATGACCGCAGAATGGGCAGCGCATCTATTGCGTCCTCGTCTTTTTCCGCGCAGCCGAGCTAGCTCTGACCGTAAATCGGAAACCGCGCACACAATTCCGACACCCGGCCGCGTACCGAATGTTCGACTTGCGCGTCGCCATCCGGCTTATTGGCCAGGCTGTCGAGTACTTCGGCGATGAGTTCGCCGACATAGCGAAACTCGCTCGGGCCAAAGCCGCGCGTCGTTGCCGCCGGGCTACCCAACCGGACACCGGATGTCACTGTGGGTTTTTCCGGGTCGAAGGGAATGCCGTTCTTGTTGCAGGTCAGGCCGGCGCGCTCGAGCGCGACCTCGGCGACATTTCCGGTCAGTCCCTTGGGCCGCAGGTCGACCAGCAGCAGATGGGTGTCGGTTCCGCCGGAGACGATGTCCAAACCGGATTCGGACAGCACGTCGGCCAACACCGAGGCGTTTTCCGCAACGCGGTGTGCATATTCTTTGAACGCAGGCTGCTGCGCCTCGCCGAACGCCACCGCCTTGGCAGCGATAATATGCATCAGCGGGCCACCCTGCAGGCCGGGGAAAACCGCCGAGTTGATCTTTTTGCCGAGGTCGCCATCGCGCGACAGGATCATGCCGCCGCGCGGACCGCGTAATGTCTTGTGGGTCGTCGTCGTGACGACGTCGGCGTACGGCAGTGGGCTCGGATGGGCGCCGCCGGCGACCAGGCCGGCGAAGTGCGCCATGTCGACCCACAGCAACGCGCCGCAATCATCGGCGATCGCGCGGAACCGCTCGAAATCGATAAACCGCGGATAGGCGGAGCCGCCGGCGATGATCATCTTGGGCTTATGTTCTTGGGCCAACCGCTCGATTTCGTCGAAATCGATCAGCGCGTCGTCGCGGCGCACGCCATACTGGACGGCGTTGAACCATTTGCCGGACAAGTTCGGCGGCGCGCCGTGGGTCAAGTGGCCGCCGGCGGCCAGCGACATACCCATGATCGTGTCGCCCGGTTGGCAGAGCGCCAGCATGACCGCTTGATTGGCTTGCGAGCCGGAATGCGGTTGCACATTGGCGAACTCGCAATCGAATAGCGCGGTCGCCCGCTCGATCGCCAGCCGTTCGGCATCGTCGACATACTCGCAGCCGCCGTAATAGCGCCGGCCCGGGTAGCCCTCGGCGTATTTATTGGTCAGCACTGTGCCGACGGTATCCAGCACCGCGCGCGAGACGATATTTTCCGACGCGATCAGCTCGACCTGATCCTGCTGGCGATGCAATTCGTTGCGCACCGCCGCAGCGATTTCGGGATCGACATCGGCGAGACCCGCTTGGAAAAAATCGTTTTCCTGATCGTCCATAAGTGTTGCTTCACTAGTCATGTAAAACGGCTTTCCTGTTCGAGCCTCAATGGTATTCGCTCAGTGCAATTTTTTAACGCGGCGCTGGTGGCGCTCGCCGCCGTCGAACGGCGTCGATAAAAATGCGTGCAAACAATCTTTCGCCACTTCTCCCCCGACGATGCGCGCGCCCAGCGCCAGGACGTTGGCATCGTTGTGTTCGCGGGCCAGGCGCGCGGTGGTCGCGTCGTGGCACACGGCAGCGCGCACGCCGCTGATCCGGTTGGCGGCGATGGAAATACCGATACCGGTGCCGCAGATGATGACCCCCCTATTCGCCCGGCCTTCCGCGATTGCCTCGGCGACGGCGCGGCCGAAATCCGGATAGTCGACCGAATCCGTACTATTAGTGCCCAAATCGATGTATTCCACGCCCGCTTGGTCGAGCTCGGTTCTCAGCTCTTCTTTAAGAGCAAACCCCGCGTGATCTGCAGCCAGCGCGACGGTAATTTTGTTCATTTGGCATATCCGCGGCGGCGCAACAGCAAGGTCCGAATTCGCTCACACGATTACCATATCTCGTCTCTCGCTGCCAACCCGCCACAACCTGTCGCGTATCACGGTTTACTCGTTTGTGGCCGTCTATGTAGTTACCACGATAGAATTGGAGCATTTCTGCCACGATACGCAATAATTGACCTCTAAGCTTAGCCAAATGGACGAGAAAAATTTCAGCAATTTGGGGTGACACCTAAGCAAAAAAGAGTCACATTACTCTAGCTTACTTTCAATCATCTTAACTATAATGACGGTTTTGCCGTTGATTTAGGGCATCACAGAGTGAGGGGGAGTGTAAATGACACAGGAAGTCAGTGAGAATCTGCCACATACGGATGTATTGCAGATGACGACGCAAGTCGTCGCAGCCTATGTCGGCCATAATACCGTTGGTGAAGCGCAAATTCCCGACGTCATCAAGTCCGTTTATGCCAGCCTGGCAGGGCTAAACGGACATTCCGAATTAGCCGCTAAGGCCAAACAGAAACCGGCCGTGCCGATTAAAAAATCGATCACGCCGGACTATCTGATCTGCCTGGAAGATGGCAAAAAACTGAAAATGTTGAAACGCCATTTACGCACCGCTTATGGCCTGAGCCCGGAGGATTACCGCGCCAAGTGGGGGCTTGGTTCGGACTATCCGATGGTGGCACCGAATTACGCCAAGCAACGCTCGGCATTTGCGAAAAAGATCGGCCTGGGGAAACGCCGCGGATAAATTGCAGCCTAATCGGCGGCGCCACTACAGCGCCAAGTAAAAAATGAAAAAGGCGGACGCGAATAGTGTCCGCCTTTTACTATTTGCGCTTCGGCAGCTGGTGCGATCCTTACAGGCAATCGAACCTCAAGCGTAGAACCGGTCGGATTTGCCCCTTGTCTCGCCGCGGCGCTTGTTCAAGACGTAGCGCAATTTTTGCAGCGCGGCGTGCTTCAACGCCGCTTCACCCGCGCTAACCGGCCCGAAAATCGTCGCCTCAACCATGGTTTCAGGATCGACGGCGCAGACTTTTACCGAATTGCCGACTGGCGAGAATTCGAACAACACTTCGCGCAATTTATCGGAATTGCCCGACATTTGTGCCGCATTCTGCGGCCGCGTGGTTCTGCGTTGCATGGCGTCGCGCCCCAACCCACCATATAATCGGCCGATCCAAGCACCAGATCGAGACCGGGAAGCAACGACAATGAAAACCGACAATCACAAATTTATCGTTAAGCGCGCCGATCAGGCCGAATGGACCCCTGGATTGCGCACCGAATTCGAATATCGCGACCTAGGGATTCGCGAAGCGACCGGTAACGAATACGGCGCCCACGTCATTCGCATGGCCGACGGCGGGTTCAAGCAGTCGACTGGCCGGCACAGCCACACCACGGGTTTCCAAATGATTTACGTGCTGCAGGGCGAAGCGCGGTTTTGGTTTGAAGACGCGGGCGAAGTCACCGTCCGCAAGGGGGACTGCTTCTATCAGCCAGATGGCCTGGTCCACGATGCGCTTTATATGTCGGACGACTGCGAACTGCTCGAGATCACGACGCCGGCCGATTTCGAAACCGTAGAACATTAACCTAATACTGGTAGGAATACTGAAAATTGGCATTGGATGACCCATGAGTTTGGCCAGCGACTCCCCACCACCGCAAAAATCCTCGGGCGGGGATAAACCCCGCTTTCAATGGGACGACCCGCTGCTGCTCGACGATGCGTTGAGCGAAGACGAGCGCATGGTGCGCGATACCGCGCGGGCCTATTGCCAGGACAAGCTGATGCCGCGGGTGCTCGAGGCCAACCGCCATGAGCGCTTCGACCGCGAGATCATGAACGAATTGGGTGAGCTGGGCCTGCTCGGTTCGACCCTACCCACCGACTATGGCTGCGCCGGGGTCAATCACGTGTGCTACGGCTTGATCGCGCGCGAGGTCGAACGAGTCGATTCGGGATACCGCTCGGCGCTATCGGTCCAGTCGTCGCTGGTGATGTGGCCGATCTTTTCCTACGGCTCGGAAGAGCAGCGGCGCAAATACCTGCCCAAGCTGGCCACCGGCGAGTGGGTCGGCGCGTTTGGCCTGACCGAGCCCGACGCCGGCTCCGACCCCGGCAGTATGGTAACGCGCGCCCGCTCGGTCGACGGCGGCTATGCGCTGCACGGCGCCAAGATGTGGATCTCCAATGCGCCGATTGCCGACGTCTTCGTCGTGTGGGCCAAGGACGACGACGATACGATCGGCGGTTTTATTCTGGAAAAAGGCATGACGGGGCTGTCGGCGCCGAAGATCGAGGGCAAGTTTTCACTGCGCGCCTCGTCGACCGGCGAAGTCGTCATGGATGATGTGTTCGTGCCGGCCGAGAACAAGCTGCCGAACGCAAGCGGACTGAGCGGTCCGTTCGGCTGCCTCAACAAGGCGCGCTACGGCATCTCCTGGGGCGCGCTCGGCGCGGCGGAATTCTGTTGGCACGCGGCGCGGCAATACACCCTCGACCGTAAACAATTCGGCCGGCCGCTGGCTGCGACTCAACTGGTTCAGAAAAAACTGGCCGACATGCAGACCGAGATCACCCTGGGCCTGCATGCCTGTTTGCGCTTGGGCCGGTTGATGGACGAAGACCGGGCGACCCCGGAAATGATTTCATTATTGAAGCGCAACAACGCCGGCAAGGCGCTCGATATCGCGCGGGTTGCCCGCGACATGCATGGCGGTAACGGCATCGTCGACGAGTTTCATGTGATCCGCCACGTGATGAACCTGGAGACCGTCAATACCTACGAAGGCACGCACGATGTTCATGCGCTGATCCTCGGCCGGGCGCAGACCGGCATCCAAGCTTTTACCGGGTAGCGCACCATGCTGGCGCTGCGTGAACCGGTACCCATCTCCCGGTCGTTCCATTCGATGCTAATCTGGGCGATCGCCGCCGCCAATGCGGCGCTGTTCGCCTTCTATGTCTACATCCTGCACGATGTCGATTTGCTGCAAGATATTTTAGGTTGGGTTATGATCGCGGTCGGCGCGATATTCTTTGTCGTCGAGTTCTTCTTGATCCGATACTTCGTCAACCGGAATACCCGCGTGCGTCCAGACGACGGCAACCAATAAGCGGCCGCCCGCAGCGCTCCGTCATCATGGATAAGCAAGTTCTCATACGCCGGTTGCGCAAGCGCCTTATGGTCCTGCTGGCCGGCCTGTTTTTTTCTTATCTGATGTCGTTCGGGATCACGTTATTTCTGATCGCGGATGCCGGCGTGGCCAACGTGCCGTGGGTGTGGGCTATCGTCGTGGGCTTCGCTGTGTTGGCGATCGTACATATCCGCGCCCAGTTTCGCCGCTATGATGCGATGGTGCGGATGATCGAGGCGTCGGAGGACGAGTTCTAGCGCGGCTGCAGTTAGCTGCAGGAGCCGCAGCCAGGATCGGCCGGCTTAAAATTGACGCACAACTTGCCGGCGTCGGCGCAGGGAATATCCATGTTCATAAGGCCGCAGCGCATATTGCCGTCCGGCGTCTGGCCCTCGTAATGGCCGCAGCGGGTGCACACCCCGAAGTCGGTACTGCCGCAGCGGTTTTGCATTTCGCCGCAGAGATGGGCGAGCGCCGAAGCCAGCGATTTCGACAGGTGCGGCTCCAGACTGCGCACCGCAAGGTCGAGGCAATTCAAGGGATCGTCGTTTAACAGCGCCCTGCCCGCGTCGGTAACCGCTAAATGGCGCACCCGTTTATCGGATTCGTTGGCGACGCGGCGGACATAGCCCTTCTTTTCCAGCGCTTTCAGCGTCTGGCTGGCGGTCCCCTTTGTAGTGCCGAGAAAGGCCGCCAATCCGCCTGGGGTACGTGACAGCTGATTCGCGTGGGCGACAAAACGCAGACTGTCCCACTGGGCTGGATTAAGGCCATGCGAATATTGCAGACCTCGCGCCATGCGCCCAACACGATCCAGTAACCGCGTCAAATCTTCATGTTTTTCAGAAGGTTGTAGGTTCGCTTTAAAGTCGATCGCCATGATTTTGAGGTCGAATTTTAAATGCCCTGTGTATCGTTTCGATAGTGTCGAGTCGATAACATCTTGCGCGACCCGGTGCAATCATCTATATTTTTAACCATAGCGAGTCGATACCACTTATCCCCGCACGGCTTTTGTGGATATAGAACTTAAGTGCGGGTTGTCAAAGGAATGTCACATGGCCAACTTTGCATCGCACGATATCGAACGCGGCAACCGCCGCTACGCGGCCTCAGTCATGCGCGCGCCGGTCCTCGAACGCGAAGTCGAATTCGACCTCGCGCGACGTTGGCGCGATGACAAAGACGAAGATGCGCTGCACGAGCTAATCGAGGCCTACGCGCGCTTTGTGTTGCGGATCGCTTGGAAATTTCGTGGCTACGGCCTGCCGGTCGGCGATCTGGTGCAGGAAGGCAATATCGGCCTAATGGAAGCCGCTCAACGGTTCGATCCGGAGCGCAACGCGCGGTTCTCGACCTACGCGTCGTGGTGGATCATGGCGGCTATTCAAGACTACATCCTGCGCAACAACTCGATCGTGCGTGTCGCCACCACACCAGCGCAGCGGCGGCTGTTCTTTAACCTGCGGCGGGTTCGCGCCAAGCTGGCGACCGGCGCCGACGGTGAATTGACCGATCAGGACCGCGAATTGGTCGCCAAGCACCTCGACGTCCGGGTCAGGGATGTTGCCCGCATGGAAGCCCATTTGAGCGGGGCCGACAACTCGCTCAACGCCACGGTCAGCTCCGAAGACGATCTGCAGTTCCAAGACCTGATCGCCGATGAAGGGCCTAACCCGGAGGATATCACCGCATCGTTAATCGACGGCGAGACCCGCTCGAGATGGCTGCACGAGGCGCTCGATACCCTGAGCGAGCGCGAGCGTAAGATCATTTCCCGCCGTTTCCTCGCCGACGAAAAAAGCACGCTGGCGGAAATCGGCGAGAGTTTCGGGGTCAGTAAAGAGCGGATTCGCCAGATCGAGGCGAAGGCGCTCGATAAGCTGCGTCAGGAACTCAAGCAGCACGCCACCGATCCGAGCGAGCTGCTCAGCCTCAATCTCACCCATTAAAAAAGGGCGCGGTGATTGCCGCGCCCCGTTCGGGAAATTTTGTTGCGCGAAACCGCTTAAGCGGCGGTTTCGACGCGACTGAATTCGGATACGCGCGGGCCGAAGCCGAGTTGCTGCAGCCAGAAGCTTTCGATGTTGCGCAGCGTTTCATTGGCGGTCGCCAAGGTCTCGGCGTCGAGGTTGTTGCCCACTTCTTCGCTGTGGCGCTCGAACATGGTCTCCAACGCACGGCTCAGTGCCAGGCCCTTCTCGGTCAGCTTCACGCGGACCGAGCGGCGGTCGTGCGACGACCGTTCCTGGTGCAGATAGCCGTTTTCAGTCATTTTCTTGACGTTGTAGGAAACGTTCGAGCCTAGATAGTAGCCCCGCAAGGTTAATTCGCCGACGGTCAGCTCGTCGCCGCCGATATTGTAGAGGATCAGCGCCTGGACGTTGTTAATGTCGCGGACATCGGTGTTGTCGAGTTCATTCTTAATGACTTCGAGGAACTGGCGATGCATCCGTTCGAGCGAGTTAATAGTCGATAGATATGCCTGCTTCACCGTCCGCCCTCCCGGGTTTGGTGTGACTTGAATGGGCGACAATTATCGGGACAATGAGTTAAAGATAGCTTAAGGCAATTTAACCAAAAACGTACCTAAAATTGCGCGAAATTGTTGGTAAATTGCCCCTTTCAGCCATCCCTCACCTGCCGAATGATGGCTGAGAAGTCGAGCGCGGCATTGTCGTTGAGGGCGGCGAAGGCATCGTACAGTTGCGTCGCATGCGCGCCCAGTGGCGTCTTGGCGCCAGCCGTTGCCGCCGCTTCCTGGGATAATTTCAGGTCCTTCAGCATCATCGCCACGGTAAATCCGGCCTCATAGTCGCGGTTGGCCGGCGATGTCGGCACCGGGCCTGGCACCGGACAATAACTCGTCATCGCCCAGCACTGGCTGGTCGCCGTGGACGCGATATCCCATAGTTTCTGGGCGTCGAGATCGAGTTTTTCCGCCAACAGAAAGCCTTCGCTGACGGCGATCATCTGGATCGCCAGCATAAGGTTGTTGCACACCTTGGCGGCCTGGCCACTGCCGGCACCGCCGGCGTGAAAGATGTTCTTACCCATCGCCGCCAGAATCGGCTCAGCGCGTTTATAGGCGCTGTCGGTGCCGCCACACATAAAGGTCAGTGTTCCTGCCGTAGCGCCGCCGACACCCCCGGAAACCGGGGCATCGATCATCTCAAGGCCCTTGTCCGCGGCCGCCGCGACGACGTCGCGCGCGGTTGTCACATCGATGGTCGAGGAATCGATCAGCAGCGCCCCGTCATCGACGGTATCGAGCACTTTGTCGTTGTCGATGTAGACCGAACGGACATGTTCGCCGGCCGGCAGCATGGTGATCACGACTTCAGCGCCCGCCGCTGCAGCGGCGGCATTGTCGGCCGCGGAAGCCCCTGCCGCAACCGCCCGTTCGACCGCGTCGGGCACGATATCGAAAGCGGCAACGCTGTGTCCGGCCTTGATGAGATTGGCGACCATCGGGCCGCCCATGTTGCCGAGCCCAATGAATCCGATCGTTGCCATGGTTTCTCTCCTGTTATGCGGCGCCGTTAGCCGAAATCCGGTTCGCCGGCGGCCGGCTGGAAATACTCGTCGACGTCGTTCTCGCTCACCCCGGCCAGGTCGGGCGGGTTCCAATTCGGCGCCCCATCCTTGTCGATGACGACGGCCCGGATGCCTTCGAACAGATCATGACCGCGGTAGCAGCGGTCGGCAATCCGGTATTCCATCTGCATTACGTCTTCAAAGCGCGTCAGCGTCGGTCCGGTGCGCAGCTGGCGAAAGGTTACTTTCAGGCTGGTCGGCGACTTGGTGCCGATGATCTCGGCGGTCTCGTTGCCCCAGGCGCTGCCTTCGGCGGCCAGGCGGGCAAGGATCGCTTCTACCGACGTCGCTGAGAAGCAACGGTCGATCGCGGCGCGGTGTTCGGACAGGTGGTTCGGTCCGGGATCGGCGGCAAAGTCTGCCAACACCGCACTGATCACGCCACGGTCGGGGCTCGTGTTGGCGAGCGCGTCGAGCACCGCGTCGAGCTTGTCGGACGGGATATAGACATCGCCGATCCCGGCATACAGACAATCGGCGGCGCGCATGCGATAGCCGGTCAGCCCGAGATACATGCCGAGTTCGCCCGGACAGCGCGGCAGAAACCAACTGGCGCCGATGTCGGGGAACAGGCCGATGCCGGTCTCCGGCATGGCGAACATGGTGCGCTCGGTGACCACTCGGTGCGAGCCGTGGATCGACACGCCGACCCCTCCCCCCATCACCACGCCGTCCATCAATGCGATGTAGGGCTTGGGGTAATTGAAGATAGTCACGTTCTGGGCGTATTCGGCGCCGTAATATTTCGGCCCGAAATCGCTGCCGCGCTTGGCGTAAAGATCGCGGATATCGCCGCCGGCGCAGAACGCCCGGTCGCCGGCGCCCTGGATGACGACGGCGGAAATCGCATCGTCGGCGGCCCAGGCGTGCAGCTGCGGCTCCATTGTCTG
>JBFKGW010000029.1:0-11727 GCA_041633145.1 Alphaproteobacteria bacterium | reverse complement strand
TGGTCGCCGGCACAGCGACCCTGGTCACCGACGAAGGCGAAACTGCGCTGGCGCAGGGCATGGCCGCCGGCTTTCCGGCCGGCAATCCCAACGGCCACCCGGTGGTCAATCGCACCGGCGAAGACGTTTGGTACCTCGAGGTTGGCGACCGGCCGCAGCACGAAGAAGTGACCTATCCGGACATCGATATGATTAATGCGGTGGTCGACGGGCGGCCCAATTTTTCCCGTAAAGACGGCTCGGCTTTCGACGATTGATTCGGGCTCGCGCTAGGCGAGCGCCCATAACAGCAGCGCTAAAACGATCAGGCAAACGGCAGACGCAATGAGGCGCTGACCCATTTTCGGTGGCGTCGGCGCGTCGTTGTCGGGGTCCCGGACGAGGGGCGCCCACCGTTCGGTAATCGGAATATCTTCAAAACTTTTTGGCTTGCCGCCAGCCGGCGGTTCGGCCGGATCCTGATCGCTATCGGGCCGGCCGTTCACCGAGTTTACTTCCGTTTGTCGATCGGCACGAATTTGCGCTCACCGTAACCGGTATATAATTGGCGAGGCCGGCCGATGCGCTGGCCCGGGTCTTCGATCATCTCTTTCCACTGAGCAATCCAGCCGACCGTGCGCGCCAGCGCGAACAAGACGGTGAACATGCTGGTAGGGAAGCCGATGGCACTGAGGATGATGCCCGAATAGAAATCCACATTGGGGAACAGCTTGCGCTCGACGAAATAGTCGTCTTCCAGCGCAATCCGCTCCAGCTCCATCGCCAATTCGAGCAGCGGATTTTCGATGCCGACTTCGGCGAGCACTTCGTGGGTCGATTGTTTGAGGACGCCGGCGCGCGGGTCGTAGTTTTTGTAAACGCGGTGACCGAACCCCATCAACCGGAAGGGGTCATCCTTGTCTTTGGCGCGCTCGATAAATTCAGGAATGCGCTCCTTGCTGCCGATTTCCTCGAGCATTTCCAGCACCGCCTGGTTGGCGCCACCGTGTGCCGGACCCCACAAAGTGGCAATGCCGGCGGCGATGCAGGCGAACGGATTGGCACCCGACGAGCCGGCCAGGCGCACCGTCGAGGTCGACGCGTTCTGCTCGTGGTCGGCGTGCAAGATGAAAATCCGGTCGAGGGCGCTGGCAATGGCCGGACTGGCCTCGTAATCCTCGGCCGGCACGCCGAACGTCATGTGCAGGAAGTTTTCCGCGTACTTCATATCGTTGCGCGGATACATGAAGGGTTGGCCGGCGGAGTATTTATACGCCATCGCCGCCATGGTCGGCATCTTGGCGATCAGGCGGTGGGACGCGATGAGCCGTTGGTGCGGATCGGAAATGTCCGTGGAGTCATGATAGAATGCCGACATTGCGCCGACCACGCCAATCATGATCGCCATCGGATGGGCGTCGCGGCGGAAGCCACGGTAGAGATACTGCAGCTGCTCGTGGACCATCGTATGATAGGTGATGGTGTGCTCGAACTCCGCCATCTGCGCCGCGTTCGGCAATTCGCCTTGCAGCAACAGATAGCAGACTTCCAGGAACGTGCTGTTTTCGGCCAATTCTTCAATCGAATAGCCGCGGTGGCGCAGGATACCGACCTCGCCGTCGATATAGGTGATCGAGGAATTGCAACTGGCGGTCGAGGAGTAACTGGGATCGTAGGTAAACATGCCGGTCTGGGCATAAAGCTGGCGCACGTCGATCACCTGCGGCCCCTCGGTGCCACCAAGGATCGGCAACTCGACTGCTTCGCCGCTGCTGTTGACCTTAATCGAAACGGTATCGACGGAACTCGTGTCTTTCATGTCTCTCGCATCCCCAGTCTGCCAGCGCCGGTATCGAATCTGCCGGCGGGCTTGAACAAATCGCTAATTGTTGCGGCGCACTCTAATTGCCGCGAGCCGGAAGGGCAATCACACCGACGCCCCTTCAGGCAAGTTGTTATCCGCGTTACGGCTCGCCCAATGCCCGTATGCGCGCCAGCGTTTCGTCGCGCCCGAGCGCGGTCATCACCTCGAAAATGCCCGGTGATACGGTGGACCCGGTAAGCGCGGCGCGCAGCGGCTGGGCGATTTGGCCTAGTTTAAGACCGTTTGCCTCGGCAAACTCGCGCACGCACGTTTCCACCGCCTCGTTGTTCCACGACGTAGCCTTTTCCAAGGCGTTTGCCAGGAAAGCCAAATTTGCGCGCGCCTCGGGCGCCAACAGTTTTGCCGCCTTATCGGTCATCGGAAGCGGCAAATTGCGGCAGTAAAACGACGCGTTTTCAGCCAGTTCGTTGAGAGTGCTCGCTCGTTGCTTTAAGCCATCGATTCCCGCGCGCAAGCGACTTTTGCCGGCCCCGTCGACCGGTGCGCCCAATTCCCGTTCGATCAATGGCACGATGCGTTCGACCAGGTCGTCATCGCCGCTTTCGCGAATGTAGTGGGCGTTCAGGCTGGTCAGCTTCTCCATATCGAAGCGGGCCGGCGAGCGTCCAACCGCCGGCAAATCGAACCATTCGATCGCCTGTTCGGTCGAAATGATCTCATCGTCGCCATGCGACCAGCCCAAGCGCATCAGGTAGTTGCGCATCGCCGCCGGCAGAATCCCCATGTCCTGGTATTCTTCGACGCCGAGCGCGCCGTGGCGCTTCGACAGTTTGGCACCGTCGCTGCCGTGGATCAGCGGAATATGGGCAAACGCTGGGATGTCCCATCCCAACGCCTGATAGACGTGATATTGCCGGAAGGCATTGTTCAGGTGGTCGTCGCCACGAATGATATGGGTCACTCCCATATCGTGGTCGTCGACGACGACGGCGAGCATGTAGGTCGGCGTGCCGTCGGGCCGCAAAATGATGAAGTCGTCCAGATTGTCGTTGACTACGCGCACTTCGCCTTGCACCAGGTCGATGATCACGGTTTCGCCCTGGATCGGCATTTTGACCCGTACCGAGGGGGCGATCCCGGCCGGGGCATCGGCCGGGTCGCGATCGCGCCAGCGCCGGTCATAGAGGCGGGTGCGCCCGTCGGCGCGCGCGACCTCGCGCATTTCCGTCAGCTCTTCCGGCGTGCAATAGCAGCGGTAGGCCTTGCCGTCGGCCAGCAGTTGCTCGGCCACGGCGACGTGACGGGCGGCGTTTTGCGACTGGAACACCGCGTCGCCATCGTGGCCCAGCTCCAGCCAGTCTAGCCCCGCAAAAATTTTGTTCACCGCGTCTTCGGTCGAGCGCTTGCGGTCGGTATCCTCGATGCGCAGGCGATACTGGCCGCCGTGATGGCGGGCATAGAGCCAGTTGAACAACGCCGTCCGCGCGCCGCCGATATGCAAATATCCGGTGGGCGAGGGGGCAAAGCGGGTGACAACCGTCATGGAGCTCGAAAACCTTCCTTGGTGCGGCGTTGAGCGGTACTTACGTCCACTCTCCTATGGACTCACGCCCGCGCAGCGTCAAGTTGGGGGAGAACCAAGCCATGCAAATTCGCGACGAAACGCCAACTGACGCACCCGCTATTCGCCGGGTGGTCGAAGCGGCGTTTTGACAAGCGGACGAGGCCGACTTGGTCGACGCGCTGCGGACATCCGGTGATGTGGTGATATCCCTCGTCGCCGAAGACGGCAATCAAATCGTCGGACATATTCTGCTTTCACGCTTGCAGGCGCCCGACCGATGTCTCGCGCTGGCGCCGGTTTCGGTCACACCGAGCCGACAAAACCAGGGCACAGGAACGCGGCTCATCGAACAAGGTTTGACACAGGCAAAGCGAGACGGTTGGAGCGCCGTCTTCGTCCTTGGAGAACCGGCGTATTACGAGCGCTTCGGCTTCAGCACCGCTGCAGCGGACAAGTTCGAAACGGCATATCCGAGGGCGTACTTCATGGCGCTGGAACTCGCGCCCGGCGCCCTTGCGAATCGAAGCGGAGCAGTAATCTACCCGCTGCCGTTCGCATTGTTCGATTGATCGAAATCATTCAGCTTCATAAGCTACAGTGGTACTTTTTTCCAAATGTGCGCGTGATAGGAGTCAATATTCAGCGAAATTGAAGGAGACACACATGACTGGCCTGCGCAGATTAGGTGCAGTGTTTTGTGTGTTGGTTCTCGCCGGCTGTGCCGCGCAGGCGCAGCGCACCACTGAATCGCTCGAGCGCGGCGCTCCCATAACCGGCCAACATCGCATCTTGCTGATGCCGATCGATGTCGAGTTGAGCCTGCTTCAGGCGAGCGGCTTGCTCGAACCAAAAGCCGACTGGACCCAACAAGCCCGCACCCATCTGACCACTGCTCTCGACGACAAACTCAAGGATATCGAAGGGCGCCTGATCAGAATGGAACAGGTCGATCCTGAGTACGCCAGCGACGACCTGCAGGTACAGCTGATGAAACTCAACGAGGCTGTCGGCATGTCGATTATGTTTTTTCAATATCAGACCACACCGGTATCCCAACTGCCGACGAAAAAGGACAGTTTTGATTGGACGCTCGGTCCTGACGTTCGCTACCTGAGGGACAAATACGAAGCCGACTATGCACTCTACGTGTTCCTTCGCGACAGCTACTCAAGCGGCGGCCGCACGGCATTGATCATCTTTGGTGCTTTGCTCGGCGTGGGGATTCCGGGCGGCGCACAGGTTGGCTTTGCCAGCCTGGTCGACCTCGAGACGGGCGAAGTGGTCTGGTTCAACCGCCTGCTGCGGCCCGAGGGCGACTTGCGGACGGCCGAGGCCGCGCGCGCGACCACCGACGTTCTGATGACATCATTTCCGCAGTAACTCGATGGCAAGCTGCAAGACCCCAATTCGCACCGTAATCCTGGCCCTGCTATTAACGGGCTGCAGCGCGACCGGCGGCTTTGAGGGCCCGCTTGTGGCCAAGGGTGTGCTAACACCAGAAGAGGCAGGCACGGCCGCAAAAGAAAAACGGGAGGCCGCGCCAGCTACTGAGGCCGTCTCGGTCAACGATGACCCCTATAACATCAGCACCGATTTCATCAGCTACCGCAACACGACGTATCAAATTCGCGATCTCGATCCCGGGGAACGGCCGGCGCTCGCTACCGATGAAGCGGGCCTGTGGATGCGATCCGATAGGCTCGAACAACGCATACAAACGTCCGGTAACCTGCTGCGCGACCCGGCGATAAACGCTTACTTGCAAGAACTAACCTGCAATCTGGCCGACCAATATTGTGGCGACATCCGCATCTATCTCTCGCGAACGCCCTACTTTAACGCCTACATGGCGCCGAATGGGCTGATGAACGTCTGGACCGGTCTGCTCCTGAGGGTCGACAACGAGGCTCAATTGGCTGCCGTGCTCGCCCACGAGATCGGACATTATCTGCGTCGCCATTCGGTGCAATTGTACAGGGATGCGCGGGACAAAACGAATGCCGGTGCGTTCTTGTCAGTCGGGCTCGGTGGGATCGGCACACTGACCCAGTTCGCTTTGCTTGGCTCGGTGTTCGCCTACCAGCGCGACATGGAGCGCGAGGCGGACGGCTATAGCCTTTTGCTGATGGCTCGCGCCGGCTATGACCCGCGCGAAGCCCATAAAATTTGGGCCAGAATACAAAAAGAAAAAGAAGCCGATCCCGATCCCGAAGACGCGCCCACCATTTATGCGACCCATCCACCGTCCGACGAACGGCGTGATGCTCTGGATGATTTGGGTGGCAAGGTGTTCGACAAACTTGGTTCTGACAAGATTGCAACCGAGAGCTTTCGCGCCGTTATCGCGCCGTACAAGACCGAACTGTTGCGCGACGAGATCGATCTCAGAAATTTCGAACGCTCGTTCGCACTGTTCGACATGCTCCTGGAGAGCGACCCCAACCCGGCCGAGATAATTTTCTTCAAGGGCGAACTGCATCGCGCGCGCGGCGACGAGGATGCCGGCGATGCCGCAACCGCGCTCGATTTTTACGACAAAGCCCTGGCGGCTGAGGGAACGCCGCCGACGGAAATCTACCGCTCGATGGGTCTGCTGCACCGGCGTCAAGGAAATTCGGCAGCTGCGGCGAGGGCGTTTCGCACGTATCTCGAACTGGAACCGGACAGCGTCGAGCGTCCCTTCATCCAATCGTACATCGAAGAGCTGGAGACGTCATGATCACCCGTTGCCGACAGAAAATGGTCTTGCTCTTCATCCTGCTGCTAACGGGTTGCGCCCAATACCAACTCGTCAACGCCGGCGATTCGGTGGCTGTGGGCGATACGTTTACAATAAAACCGCAACGCGAATGGAGCCGGATCGACCATGGTCATATCGAGCTTTGGACCGTCGATGGCCCGTTGCTCGAGCAGGTTGTCGTCTACAAAGGCCTCAAGGATGGCCAGGACCTGCTCATTCCCAACCCGTTGGGAGAAAAGCAGGAGGATTTGCCAACCTTCCAAAAGGAAATGACCGCGCTGGAAGTGCGCGACTTGCTCGAGGCCACGTTTGCCCGCGCCCAGCAAGTAGACGTGCAAACCTTCGAAATGAAGCCATGGAAGTTTGCCGACGTCGACGGATTCCGCTTCGAGTATATCTTCACAACAAAGTCGGGGCTGCGCAAACGCGGCTTTACCGTCGGCGCCGTACATGATGAGCGGCTGTTCATGATCGTCTTCTCGGCCGCCGAACTGTACTACTACGAAAAATTTGCGGACGAACTTGAGAAGCTCGTTTCTTCGGTCGAACGGAAAGCCTAGAAGGGGGTATCCTCACGCCGCGGCCGGCCCTAAAAAGAAGATGATTTGCCGGTTCGCGCCGATCGGCACGAACTGGTGGCAAACAAGGCGGACCGGCAATGGCGGATATCAAAATCGATCTTTCGGGCCAAAACGCGGTCATCACCGGCGGCGCGGCGGGGATGGGCCTGGCGATGGCCGAACGGCTGGCGCGCTGCGGCGCCAACGTTTGTATCTGGGATGTTGATGACACCGCCATCGACCAGGCCGTCGCAGGGCTTTCCGCCAACGCCGGCGACGTCACGGTGTGTGGTGTGACCTGCGATATCGCCGACCCACCGTCGGTCGAAGCGGCGCTGGCGGCGACGCGCGAGAAACTCGACAGCCTTGAAATCACCGTCAACAACGCCGGCATCTCTGGCCCCAACACCGTAACCTGGGAATATCCGGTGGCGGACTGGCAACAGGTGATCGCCGTCGATTTGGTCGGCACCTTCCTGGTCAGCCGGGCTGTCGTTCCTTTGATGATCGAAAAGGGCTATGGCCGGATCGTCAACATCGCCTCGGTCGCCGGCAAGGACGGCAATCCCAATGCGTCCGCCTATTCCGCCGCCAAGGCCGGCGTCATCGGCTTCACCAAGTCGTTGGGTAAGGAATTGGCGGCGACCGGAGTCCTGGTGAATTGCGTGACCCCAGCGGCCGTGCGCACCGCCATTTTCGATCAGATGACCCAGGAGCATGTCGACTACATGTTATCGAAAATTCCCATGGGCCGGTTCGGCACATCGGAAGAAGTCGCCGCCATGGTCGCCTGGCTGTGCTCGCCCGAATGCTCGTTCAGCACCGGCGCGGTGTTCGATATCTCCGGCGGCCGGGCGACTTACTAAGATCGGGAAAATGCCTGTCCTGAGCCAATCGATTTTCGGCTGGTAAACCGGCTCAATGTCGGGCCGGCGGCGCAATCGTACGTAAATATTTGAAAGTTTGATTCGAATGCCAGGTGCCGGTCGCAACACCACCGGAAATCCTGGCTATATTGCATTTTATTTATTCTACTTAATATAATCAACGCAATAAGTACTTAATTCTAAATTATATTTAACGCCGCCTTAATATTGGACCACTACTTTCGCCCGTGACGATTTTCGTGCCCAAAGGAGAGTAGTGATGATCAAATTGATTGCTAAATTGCAAGCCGACGTATCCGGCGCGACCGCCATCGAGTATGGCCTGATTGCCGCGCTCGTGTCGGTTGCTTCGATCGGCGCCCTGAGCCTGATGGGCGGGTCGCTGGACACCATGTTCACCGCCGTGTCGGGTCAGCTCGACACCGCCGTGTCGGCGATGCCGACGACCTAACGGCGTAGCATCCACGAAAGCGCGTAATATAAAGCCCGCTGCAACCCGCAGCGGGCTTTTTTCCGCGCTGACGGTACCCAATCTATCCACAATTTGCGCCGGCATCGCCGGTGCTCCGTAGCATATGACCGGCTATCGTAACGCCCGCGATGGCCGTGCAAACGATAGGGACCAATGCCCATGCCGCGCTACCGGTACGGCGCGGCTGGCTGGCGTGGCTGGGAAACACCTTGGCCGGCGAGCGCGACCGCTGGATCCTGTGGCTGCCAGTCGCGTTGGGCGTTGGCGTCGCCGCCTATTTCTCGCTCGCCGACGAACCGCCGGCTTCTGCCGGACCATTATTTGTCGGCGGTGCCTTGGCCACCGTCGCGCTGTTGGTTCGTAGTTTTCGCTACCTGGTACCCGCGATCGGCGTGACGGCCATCGCGCTGGGGTTCGCCGTCGCGCAGTGGCGCAGTCATGACGTCGCTGCGCCGGTCCTGGTCAAGGAACTGCGCCACCGCGCCGTCACCGGCGATATCGTCGCGGTCGAACCACGCGGCAAGCGACTACGCATCACCGTCGACGTGGTGACGATCGGCGGCCTGAGCGCGCCCGAAACGCCGGCGCGAGTCCGGATCAGCGCGACAGCAAACCAATATGGCGGCGCACGTCCCGGCGAACGGATCGGCGTCCGCGCCACCCTGCGCCCGCCGCCCGCGCCGGCCTTGCCGGGCGGGTTCGATTTTCGCCGCGTCGCCTGGTTCCAGCGCTTGGGCGGCGTCGGTTTCGCCACCGGTCCCGTCGCCGTCACGCCCGCCGCTGCACAAACCGACCGGGGGACGGTGGCGGCAATTTCCGATCGGGTGCAAACCGCGCGGCTGACGATCGCCGAGCGGGTCACCGCCGCGCTGCCCGGCATTTCGGGCGCCGTCGCCGCCGCGTTGATGGTCGGTGAGCGGGGCACCATCCCCGATGATGTCCGCGAGGCGATGCAGCAATCGGGACTGGCGCACTTATTGGCGATTTCGGGCCTGCATGTGGGACTGGTCGCCGGCTTCGTGTTCTTCGCCGTGCGCAGTTTGCTCGCCGCCTGGCCCGGCGTGGCGCTGCGCTATCCGGTCAAAAAATGGGCTGCCATGGCCGCGTTGTCGATGAGCGCCATTTACCTGCTGCTGGCCGGCGCGACCGTGCCGACCCAGCGGGCCTTCGTCATGACCGGTCTCATCTTGCTCGCCGTCATCCTGGATCGCCGCGGCATCTCGATGCGCCTGGTCGCCTGGGCGGCGGCGATTATCTTATTGCTGCGGCCCGAGGCGATTATGAGCGTCAGCTTCCAGATGTCGTTCGCCGCCGTGGTCGCCCTGGTCGCCGTATACGAGGTGGTCGGCGATCGATTCCGGCGATCTCTCGGCGATCGCGGGCTGAGGCGCCGCCTCGCGCTTTATCTCGCGAGCATCTTATTGACGACGTTGGTGGCGTCGCTGGCAACCGCGCCGTTCGCGGTTTTTCATTTCAACCAATTCGCCAGCTATTCGGTCGCCGCCAATTTGGCGGCGATACCCATTGCCGCCTTCTGGGTGATGCCGCTGATCGTGGTATCGTTCGTGTTGATGCCGTTCGGCCTCGAGGGCGTCCTCATGCCGGCGCTGGGTGCTGGTATCGACCTCATCGTTGCCGTCGCCCTGTGGGTATCGTCGTGGCCCGGCGCGAGCTTGAACGTCGCCGCGCCGCCGCTCGTCGGTTTGACCGCGGCCGTCGGTGGCGGGCTGTGGCTCACCCTGTGGCAAACCCGCTGGCGTCTCGCCGGTGCAGTACCGATCCTCGCCGGTTTGCTGTCGATCGCCACCACCGAAGCGCCCGACATACTGATTAGCGCCGACGGCAAGCTCACCGGCATCCGTAGCCACGACGGCGTGCTTCTAGTTTCGAGTGGACGCGCGCAGCAATTTGTTCGCGATCAATGGTTGCGCCGCAGCGGCGCCGGTCGATGGCGCGCATTTCCAGAGCCAGGTGAGGGCAGGGTGGCCGGGATGCAGTGCGACCTCGTCGGTTGTGTATTTATCGCCAAGGATCGAACCATCGCCCTTGTGCGCGACGGCAGGGCGTTAGCGGAAGACTGCCGCGCTGCCGATATCCTGATCGCCCGCTTCACCGTGCCGCGCGATTGTATCGGGCCGAGCTTGATCGTCGACCGGCGCGCGCTCAAAGCCGGCGGCAGCCACGCCATATCGTGGGCGCTGAACGCCGATCCGGCGGAACTTGTCGTTAAAAAATCAGAAGGCGCGGCAGGCAGACGGCCGTGGCAACGCCGGGCAACCGCTCAGTAGGTGCGGACCAGGCCGACCAGTTTGCCCTGAACCTCGACCTGGTCGGGTCCAAAAATCCGGGTCTCGTAGGCCGCGTTAGCAGGCTCCAGCGCCACTGAGTTATGCCGCTTGCGCAACCGCTTCAGCGTCACTTCCTGGCCTTCCACCAGAGCCACCACGATGGCGCCGTTGTCGGCATTATCGGCGCGTTCAATGATGACCGTGTCGCCATCGAGGATACCGGCCTCGACCATCGAATCGCCGTCGACTTCGAGGCAGTAATATTCGCCGCGGCCGATCAAGTCGCCGGGCACGCCGATGAAGCGCGACGGGTCGCTCAGAGCCTCGATCGGGGTGCCCGCCGCGATGCGGCCCAGCAGGGGCAGTTGCACCGAGGGCTTTTCGCCGCGCGCGGCGTCGGGCCGGCGCGACGCACCGCCCTGGATGACCCGCGGCGCGAATTTCTGGGCCGGCACCGAGACATCGTCGGGCAGGCGCAACACTTCCAGCGCGCGCGCCCGGTGGGGCAGGCGGCGGATAAATTCGCGCTCTTCCAGGCCGGTAATCAGGCGATGGATGCCCGATTTCGATTTCAGGCCGAGCGCTTCCTTCATCTCGTCGAATGAGGGCGATACCCCGGTTTCTTCGAGCCGTTGATTGATGAAAACCAGTAATTGGTGCTGCTTGCGTGTCAGCATGTATCTATGTCCCCCAGGGTAGGACGGCGAATATCGCCCCTAACCACTACATATAGAACAAACCAAAAACATTGCTACATGTTCTAGTCCTGTTCTCTACTGTCGTCAAGGCAAAATAGACGTACTTGGGGCGAAAAATCGTCCCGGCGAGGAATTAGCCAAGAAGTTACGGGTTCAGGCGCCGATGACGCCGCCGCCGAGCGCGATGTAGGACACAGTGTCGCCCGCTTTCGCCGGCGGCGCGTGGGGCGCGCGGACGACCAGGCAGTCAGCCTGCACCAAGCGAGCGAAATTTGAGCTGTCCTGCACCGGGAAGGGGATGGCAACGCGGTTGCCCTTGCCGTCGAGGCTTAAGCTGGCGCGCAGGTAGTCCTCGCGGCGGTCGTTCTCGCCGAGGTCGGCGCCGAGGATCGCGGTCTCCACGCGCGGCTCGACATCTTCCATGCCGAGCATGGTCGCCAGCGCCGGCCGCAGAAACAGCATGCCGCAGACCATCGACGACACCGGATTGCCGGGGAAACCCAGCATCGGGGTGGCACCGAGCCGGCCGAATATCAGGGGTTTACCGGGCCGCATGGCGATCTGCCAGAAATCGACCTTGAGACCGATGTCGCCCAGCGCTGCCTGCACCAAATCGTGCTCGCCGACCGAGGCGCCGCCGGTAGTGACCAGAATATCGGCGCCCTGGGCGCCCTCGGCCAGCGCGCGGATCGAGGCTTCGTTGTCGGCGGCGAT
>JBFKGW010000028.1:0-11773 GCA_041633145.1 Alphaproteobacteria bacterium | reverse complement strand
TGGCCTATCTGCGCGCGCACCGCGACCAGATCCGCTTCGCCGGCCCACTGCTGGCCGACGATGGTAGCGAGGCGACCGGCAGCCTGACCCTGTTGGATGCGCCCGACCGCGCCAACGCTGAGGCCTGGATCGCCAGCGAGCCCTATAACGCCGCCGGCGCTTTCGGCGAGGTCACCATCACCCGCTGGTCGTCGAGCATGGAAATCCGCCAGCCCGACTATCCGCGCACCGAAGGCTGGCAGCAGTTCGCCATCACCGCGCTCGACGGTCCCGATGCGGACGCGCGCCGCGCCGCCGTCGCCGAGGATCATCACAAGTTCCAGGCCTCGGTGATGGACCGCTATATCGCCCGCGGCCCTTTGCAGAACGACGACGGGTCGGGGCTGATTGGCAGTTTTATGATCATGGAATATCCCGACCGCGCCGCTTGCGACGATTTCTGGGCCAAGGAACCGCTCAACTATGGCGGCGTATTCAAAGACGTCACCATCGAACGCTGGCGCTACGGCAAGGCGATCGGTTAACGCTAACTACCTGCCGGCACACGAGAAGTTGAGAATAAGTGGGCCGCGTTGGCCTTTATCTACCGCTAGAACGGTACCAGTTCGTGGGGGGCGTTTTAGCGGGGATTGGGTATGTGGAAGTTGGGAACGACGTCGAGCCACGGCGTGCCGGTGACGTTGGCCGGTTTGTGGCACCGGTTCCGGCACCCGGTCGATCGCGAAGCGCGGCATACTTTGGCCGCGGTTTGGGACGGCATCGCACCGGAGTTCAGGACGGCAAACCAAATGCTTGGCCGGCACGAAGAAGGATGCGGCGCCACCATTGGCGTGATGCCGCGCTGCGATTTTGCCTGCCGCGGTTGCTATCTCTCCGCCAACGCCAACCGCACACCGGCGATGGATCTGGAACAGGTGAAGGCGCAGATGCGGTTGTTGCGCCGGCACCTTGGGCCGTCGGGCAACCTGCAACTAACCGACGGTGAAGTGACCCTGCGCCCGATCGAAGAGGTGATTGAGTTGCTGCGCTATGCCCGCGCCATCGGCCTGATCCCGATGCTGATGACCCACGGCGACAGTTTCCGCCGCAATCCGGGATTGCTCGAGCGGCTGATGACCGAGGGCGGCCTCGAAGAGGTCAGCCTGCACATAGATACCACCCAGCGCGGCCGCCGCGGTGTGGCCTATAAATCGGCCAGCCGCGAGACCGATCTGATGCCGCTGCGTGCCGAATTCGCCGAGATGGTCCGCCGCGCCCGACGCACGACCGGCCTGACCCTGCGCGTTGGCACCACGGTTACGGTCACGTCGCAGAATATCGGCGACGTGGCTGCCATTGTTCGCTGGATGCAGGAAAACGCGGACGTTTACCGCATGGTCGGCTTCATGCCGGTGGCCGATGTCGGCCGCACCGAGGCGGGCATCGGCCGGGTCGACGTCGATACTCTGTGGCGCGAAATCGCCAAGGGATTAACCGTCGAGCCCGCCAATCGCGGCCGGCTCGATGAGAACCAGTGGTGGATGGGCCATCCTGGCTGCTCGCGCTTCGTCATCGGCGCCTCGGTCCGCCAACCCGGCAAGGCGCCGCGCTACCTGCCGCTCAGTATGAGCAGCAGCCCGCGCGACCGGCGATTGCTCGACCACGTCTTCACCCGGTGGGCGGGCGTCACCTTTCGCGCCGACCACCCCGCCGAGGCGGCGGCGCGCCTTGCCGGCATGATTATCGAAGCGCCAAACTTTTTCGCCTGGACCCTGCCGCGTGCCGGCTGGCACTGGCTGCGCCGCGTCGAACCAGGTAATCCATTTGGCCTGGCGTGGCACATTTTGACTGGCGCGACACAGGTCGACCGGCTGATGATCGCCTCGCACCATTTCATGAGCGCGGCCGAATTGGCGACCGAGGAGGGCCGCCAACGTCTCCACCATTGCGCGTTCAAGGTCCCGGTCGACGGCGAGCTCAAGTCGATGTGCGAAGTCAACGCCGCCGGGCTGCGCGACCGCGTCTACGCCAACATCGCCGCCGCCGCTCACGATGGGTTGGATACCGCCGCCTGACGAATGGCGGATATTGATCCGCCTGTTCGGCCCGCCGCGGGTGGTCATGGCCGAGCATTATGGCGACGACACCACCGGCGCACGCTTCGACCACAGCCAGCTCGACGATCTGCTGCGCCGCCACGTCCGCGCCAACGGCCGGGTCGACTACGAAGCGCTGGCGCACGATGTAGCGGCGCTCGACCACTATATCGAAGACCTGGGCACCGTCGATTTCCATGCGCTATCGCGCGATGAAAAGCTCGCCCTGCTGATCAATGCGTACAACGCGTTCACCCTGCGCCTGGTCGGCGAAAACCGGCCGCTCGCCTCGATCCGCAACATTCCCGCGCGCGAACGCTGGTTGGGCCGGCGCTGGCGCATCGGCGAGCACGTGTTGAGCCTGCACGAGATTGAAAACGTTTGGTTGCGCACCCGGTTTATCGAGCCGCGGATTCATTTCGCCATCAACTGCGCCAGCGTCGGCTGCCCACCGCTGCGCGCCGGCGCCTATTCCGGCGCCACCATCGAAGGCGATCTCGCCGCGCATACCCAGGCGGTCCATGAGGATCCGCGCTGGGCGCGGTTCGACGGCGCAACGCTGTGGCTCACCAAGGTCTATATCTGGTATGCGGGCGACTTCGTTCAGCCGGCCGGCGGTATCGCCCAGTTCGCCAGTCAATACATGCCGGCGGTCGCCGATATGCTGGCCGGCGGCACGACACCGCGCTTGCGCTGGCTGCCTTACGATTGGGCAATAAACGCGATTTCGTGAGCGCCAGCGCACCGAATTGACGCGGAAACGCCCGTTTTTGATCCGCGTTCGGGCGCCGCCACTCTCATTGGTAGTATATTTGTGACCTTATAATCGTCTTTCACCGTTGGACACGACCGCCTGAAGGGTCATAATGGCGGCAACGAATAATCCGGAGCCGATAATACCGGAGGCAGGGGAATACGTTGACCCAAACATGCGCCATCGTCATCGCTGACGATCACCCGCTGGTGCGCAGTGCGATCCGGCAGGCGATTGCCGATGATATTGCCGATGCAGCCATCTCGGAGGCGTCTTCGCTGGATGAAGCGCAGGCCCTGCTCGCTAAAAACCGTAACACCGACCTGCTGTTGCTCGATCTGCACATGCCGGGTATGCGCGGTCTGACCGGGCTGTGTTTTCTGCGCGCCGAGTTTCCCTCGGTTCCCATCGCCATGATTTCGGCCAGCACCAACCCCCGCATCATCCGCCAGGCGATGGATTACGGCGCCGCCGGCTTCATTCCGAAATCGTCCCCGGTCGCCGATATCCGCGCTGCTGTGCACGCGCTGCTCGCCGGTAATCACTGGCTGCCGAAAATGGAGGAACTGCCAGACACAGCGGGCGAGGACGCAGCGCTGGCGGCCCGCCTCTCTAACCTGACGCCGCAGCAGCTGCGCGTGCTCACCATGGTGAGCGAAGGTAAATTGAATAAGCAGATCGCCTACGACCTCGACATATCCGAAGCCACGGTTAAATCTCACGTGTCGGCAATTTTGCAGAAGCTGGGCGTCAACAGCCGAACCCAGGCGGTCATCGTCGCCAACCGCCTGGCGGTCGACGATCCGACCCGCGAACTGCCGGAAGTCAACGCCTAACTACAATTGTTGTTAAGACGCGGTTCGCGTGACCAACGCGGCGCGCTGCACCAACAAGCGGGTCATCAACGCCCGCAATGCTGCGGGCTTGACCGGCTTGGCGAGGATTGCATGGCCGCGACGCGTCGCTTCTTCGCTTAGCGCCTCGCTCTGATCGGCGGAAATGACGATCGCCGGTATGATGCGGCCGACGTCACCGCAGATCTCAGCGATCAACTCCAGGCCGTCCCTGTCGTCGTCGAGATGATAGTCGGCGAGGATGAGGTCGGGCGTATCGCCATGCAGCGCATCGCGCCAGTCTGCGCCTGACGAAGCCACCCGAACATCACAGTGCCAGCCGCCCAGTAGCGCTGCCATGCCATCGAGAATATCGGGGCTGTCGTCGATACACAGCACCACCGCGCCGGCCAGCTCGCGAATCCGCGGATCGGGCATCTCGGTCACCGCCGGGCGTTTCGGCAATACTTCACCGACTGGAACGGTTACGCCGAACACCGATCCTTTACCGACCTTCGAGCGAAGGGTCACTTTATGATTGAGCATTCGGGCCACCCGCTCGACGATGGCGAGGCCGAGACCGAGACCCTGTTGCGAGCCGTCCGAGCCAGCAAGCCGCTGAAACTCGCGGAATACGGCATCGTGCATGTCGTCTGGTATGCCCGCCCCGGTGTCCCAAACCTCGAGGCGCAAGGCGTCACCGGCGACCCGGCAGCCGAGCAATACGCGCCCGCCCGCCGGTGTGTAGCGAATGGCGTTCGACAGCAGGTTTTGCAGAATCCGCCGCAACAGCCGCTGGTCGCTGCGTACCAGGCGCTTCGACGGCACGAACCGCAAGGCCACGCCGCGCTCGTCGGCCAGCGCCGCGAATTCGGTGGCCAGGGCGTCCAAAAATTCGTCGAGCGAAAAGTCCTCGATCTGCGGCACCACGCCGCCGGCATCGAGCTTCGAGATATCGAGCAGCTATTCGAGCAGCTGTTCGACCGATTTCAGCGAGGTCTCGACCCGTTCGATGAGGGCCTCGTTTTCCGGCTGCTGCGGCCGTTCCGCCAGCGACGACAGGAACAGCCGCGCCGCATTCAACGGTTGCAGCAAGTCGTGGCTGGCCGCCGCCAAGAAGCGGGTCTTGCCCAGGTTGGCGTCCTGAGCGGCCATGGTCGCTTCGCGTAATTGGTCGTTCAACTGGGTCAAGGCGCGGGTGCGTTCGGCGACCCGCAACTCCAGGCTTTCCTTCGCCTCGGCCAACGCTGCCGTCGCTTGGACACGTTCGGTGACATCGCTGAGCGTGGCGACGACATGGCCGCCTGGAGTCGCGCTGGTACCCACTTCCAGCACCGTGCCGTCGGCCAGCCGCCGTTCGTAAGTAATCGGCGTGCGCGAGCGGTACTGCGCCATCAGTTCGGCGACGATGGTTTCCACGTCGCCCGGGCCATACTCGCCATGCTCGGCGCTGTAGCGGATAATCTCTTCCGCCGAGACGCCGATGCGGGCAAACGCATCGGGCAGGTTGAGATAGTCGCTGAACCGACGGTTCCACCACACCAAGCGCAATTCCTCGTCGTAGACGGCGATGCCCTGGCGGACATTCTCCATCGTCGACTGCAACAGCTCGCGGTTGTAGCGGATCGCCGCCGAAGCATCGTCGAGCAGCGCCATCGCGCTGCGCATGTCCATATCATCGCGCTCGAGCGACAGCGCGATGACCAAGCGCGCCGACGAGGCGCCGATGGCGCTGGCGAGCAGGCGTTCGGTGTAGCGCAGCAATTCGACGTCGGCTGCGGATGCCGGCGTCATCTCCTCGCCGTGCCGGGCGGCATAGTCGGTGAAGGCGCGTTTGACGGCCTGCGAACCCAGATAGCGCGCGGCAATCTCGCGCAGATCACCGACGGTGAGGGTTCCCTTGAGCGCGCGCACCCGTCGGTCGTTGTAGCCGGCGTCAACATGGACGAACGCCTGCGCTTGCGTGCGTTCGATGGCCGTTGGCCGCGCGAACAAGGACAACACGATAAACACCAGAATATTCGCCCCGACGCTCCACACCACGCCATGGGTCAACGGGTCGGCAAAATCGAGACCCAACAGCGCGTGCGGCGCCAACGCACCGATGCCCCACGGGCCGTCGGCGATCAGCGAGGCTGGCAGCCAGGCGCTTTCCGAGAAGGTCGGCAGCAGCAGCGTATAGGCCCAGATGGCGAAGCCGACGATGACACCGGCCAACCCGCCGACCCGCGACGCCCGCTCCCAGAATATCGCGCCGAAGATCGACGGCGCGAACTGAGCGACCGCGGCGAACGAAATCAGCCCGATCGACGCCAGCGCCTGGCCCTCACCGGCGACCCGGTAATAGGCAAACGCCAGCATGAGGATGGCGAACATCGCCACCCGGCGGACCGTCAGCAGGAGTTGGCCGACATCGCTTCGCCGCTCCGCTCCTGGACCGCCGTAGCGCAGCATCAGCGGCATCACCACGTCGTTGGAAATCATCGTCGAGAGCGCCACCGTGGCGACGATGACCATGCCGGTGGCCGCCGACAGGCCGCCGATAAACACGAACAGCGCCAGTGTCTCCTGCTGCGCGACCATCGGCAGCGCCAGCACAAAGGTATCGGCATCGACACCCGAGCCGCCGAACGCCAACAGGCCCGCCAGGGCGATCGGGATGACGAATAGATTAATCGCAATCAGATAGGCCGGGAACAGCCAGGCGGCTTTTTTCAGTTCCGATTCATCGGCGTTTTCCACCACCGCGACGTGGAACTGGCGCGGCAGGCAGATTATCGCGGCCATCGACAGCAACGCGATCGTTACCCACTTCGCGCCGTCGATGCCACCGGTAAAGCGCTCGACAATCAACGGCGACGCCGACGCGCTGGACAGCAGATCGCCGACCCCGCCGAACATCACGAAGGTCACGAAAAGTCCGGCGGCCAGGAACGCCACCAGCTTGACCACCGATTCGAAGGCGATCGCCAGCATCATACCGTGGTGATGCTCGGTGGCGTCGATATTGCGGGTGCCGAAAATAATCGAGAATACCGCCATCAAAGCGGCGACCACCAACGCGGTGTCCGACCACCAGGGTCCGACCCCCAGCGTGTCCGATACCACCACCGACGGATAGCTGGTGAGCACGTTGAAGCTGGCCGAGACCGCTTTCAGCTGCAGCGCGATGTAAGGCAGGATGCCGATCACCACAATAATGGTCACGACGGCAGCGACCGACTGGCTCTTGCCAAAGCGCGCGGCGATGAAGTCGGCGATGGTGGTTATGTTCTCCGCCTTGGCGATGCGGATGATCTTGCGCAGCACCGCATAGCCCAGGGTGAATAGCAGTATCGGGCCGAGATAGACCGGCAGGAAATCGTAGCCGCTCGACGCCGCCAGGCCGACGCTGCCATAGAAGGTCCACGAGGTGCAGTAGACCGCCAGCGTTAGCGAGTAAATCAACGGTTTGGCGTTAGCGCGCCGGTCCGCCGGACGCTTGGCGGCCAGCCGGTCGCCATAGGAGGCGATGGCAAAAAGCACGCCGATATAGGCGAGCGACGCGACGATGATCAGCCAGTTATTGAGCATTCCCGATTCCCGCCCCTACTAAACCAGCCCTGACCACAACAGGGCAAGCCGCCGGTACGATCTTGATCGTGGCGATTCAGAGGATTGCCGCGAAAAACGGCCGATTCTGGGCAAAAAAATTGGATGTGCAGGGTAACGAGTACGCTGCACATCCAAGCAACCCCTGAAATCAGGGATCGGGGGAACACGGGGAAAACATTGTGCCTCATCACCATCGCAACGATGGCGTCGCGGCACGCGAAATGCACAATATCTCCATGAACGGCGGTGTGCCGTGTAACGTGCCGTTCGGGCCGCATTCAAAGGATTCCGGCGGGCGGCGTAAATTAGACCATGGTCTATCAGCCGAAAGTCTGACGCAAACCGCGTATTTCTGCGTGCGTAACCCAGATCGCCCGGGCCGAATCGCATGCTCGTCATTTTTCTTTGCCGCCATCACGGCAGGCGGTAAAATCGATACCGCAAACAGCATTTTGGGGGGATCAATGGGAAACCGGATTGCGGCGCTCTGCGCCGCGTTTGTTGTTTTGGTGCTGTCGGGTGCGGCGGTCGCCGAAACACCGCTCGAACGCGGCACCTATCTGATGCAGTCGATCGTTGCCTGCGGCAATTGCCACACGCCGAAAGGCCCGAACGGTGATATTCCCGGCATGGAGTTGGCCGGCATGTCGCCGTTCGAGGACATTCCCGCCTTCACCGTCCATTCGCCGAACATCACGCCGGACAAGGAAACCGGCATCGGCGATTGGACCGACGCGCAGATCGTCAAGGCGATCCGCGAAGGCGTGCGGCCCGACGGCTCGATCATCGGCCCGCCGATGCCGATCGGGCTGTACCGCGGGCTCTCTGACACTGACGTCAAGGCGATCGTCGCCTATTTGCGCTCGGTCAAACCGATCAAAAACGAAATTCCCAAGTCGGAATACCGTATTCCCCTACCGCCGTCCTACGGGCCGCCGGTTGGCGAGGTGCCGGACGTGCCGAAATCCGACAAGTTGGCTTACGGCGCCTATTTGGCCGGACCGGCGGGCCATTGCATCGAATGCCATTCGCCGATGGGCGAGCGAGGACCCGACATCCAAAACCGGCTCGGCGCCGGCGGGTTCGAATTTCACGGTCCGTGGGGGGTCAGCGTCTCGCCGAATATCACGCCAACCGGTTTGAAAAATCGCAGCGACGCCGAGATCAAACAGATGATCACGACGGGAACCCGGCCCGACGGCTCGCGCATGTTGCCGCCGATGGCCTATCCCTATTACGCCAAGATCAGCGCCGAAGATCTCGACGCCATTGTCGCCTATTTGCGCAGCTTGCCGCCGAAATAGGCAGCAGATATCAACATAAAAGCATGGGCCTGACCGGTTTCGGTCAGGCCCATTTTTATTTTGCCAAATTTTGCGGCGAGGTCAGATATGCACGCCCTTCATGCCGCCGGCAGGGTAGCGTGTGCCGGCTGCCGCGCCGACCGGTACGGCGTCGGCGATGCGCGCCAGGTCATCATCCGACAGCTGCACATCGAGTGCGCCCATATTCTCGTCCAGGCGCTCCTTGCGCTTGGTGCCGGGAATGGTAACCATATCGTCGCCTTGCGCCAACACCCAGGCGATGCACAGTTGTGCTGGCGTGCACCCCTTCTCCTCGGCGATTTCGGCGATCCGCCGCGCCAGCTCTATATTGTGGCCGAAGTTCTCGCCGGAAAACCGTGGATGGCGGTAGTGTGGATCGTCTTCCGGTAGCGTATCCAGGGACAGGAACTCGCTGGTCAGCAACCCGCGTCCAAGCGGCGCATAGGCCATATAGGAGATGCCGAGCTCGAGCGTCACCGCGCGGGCTTCGTCGCCTTGTTCGCGATAGAGCAGCGAATATTCGCTTTGCACCGCGGCCAGCGGTTGGGTCGCGTGCGCGCGTCGGATGGTCTCCGGCTTGGCCTCACATATGCCGGCTGCGCGCACCTTGCCCTGTTCGATCAGCTGCGCCACGGCGCCGAAGGTTTCTTCGACCGGCACCTTGGGGTCGATGCGGTGCTGGAAATATAGATCGATGACGTCGGTGTTAAGGCGCTTGAGGCTGGCCTCGCAACAGCTCATCACATATTCCGGCCGGCCATCGACCAGATTGCCGCCGCCGTCGGGATTCTTGACCTGGCCAAACTTGGTGATCAGGACGATCTTGTCGCGGCGCCCGCCCGCGAGTGCGCGGCCGAGCAGCTCTTCGTTGTGGCCCCAGCCGTACATGTCGGAACTGTCCAATGCATCGATGCCTTGATCGATCGCGTAATGGATCAGATCCACTGCTGCATCGTCGTCGCTGGCGCCGTAGACACCGGAAAAGGACATGCAGCCGAGGCCGACCGGCGTCATTTCAAGGTCGCTCGAGCCCAGTTTGCGTTTCGGATGATTTCTGAAGTCGGACATGTTTGGTCTCGCTCTCTTGGGGCTGGTTTAGGATTTTTATCGAACGCCAGTATAGATATTTATTCGGCGTAGATCAGGTCTTGTCCAGATGAGCTTCACGCCGTTGGTAGAGCTCTTCATCGGCGTAGCCCATCGCCTCGGGTTCGCCGCGGCCGAGCATCACCTGAAACCACACCGGTTCCAAGCTTTTATTGTCGTAGCCGTGGATGACGCCGGGCGGGCAGGTGATGCAATCCCACGCGCCGAGCCGGGTTTCGCGCCGGTTGCCGGCCTCGTCCTCGATGAAAACATCGAGCAGGCCTTTTAAGACAAAAAACGTCTCTTCCACCTCGTGGGTGTGCGGCGCGTTGCCCTGGCCGGGCTCGACATACATGATCGACAGGGTGTGCGCGCGCGCTGGAATGGCGTTGGGGTCGCCATGCTTGCCCGAGCCGCCGGCGCCGATGAAGCGGTGCTGGGCGCGCTTGTAGCCCTCGATCTTGGCGTCCTCGAAGGCCTCCCAATCGGGCACCCGATTACTGAAGCGGGCAACGTAGCGCGCCATGATCTCGTCCAATGAGGCATCTTCCAATTCGGGCGGTCGGGGATGGCGGGCAATGTTCATTTTATCCTCGCAATAGCAATGGGTAAGAGCCGTAGTCCGGCATAGTCTAACGGCGAGCGCAGTCCCTCAGAACCTGACCGACGGAAAACGCACGATGTGAATTTCGCAATCCCAGCAGTGCCTATTACGCTATTGGATTTTAGATCCTCCGGCATCGGTTTTCCCAACTATCGATACGGGGCCGATCACGTTGTAATCTGCCAGCAAACGAACATCACATAGTTGTATACAGCCTCCGGCAATCTGGACCGACCATGATTCGCGTGCTCTCGGACAGAAATAATCTCCTTAAGTTGGGTCCCCGACTTATGATCGGCAGCTTCGCCGGCTTTGTCGTGGCTTGGTTCTCCGATCTTGGTATTCTCGGAGCACTCATTGTGATCATTTCCCTCCCCTTATTCGTGGTTGGAGCCATGATGGCAATATGGGGCTGGTTCTCGCCGGACTGGCTTATGCAGTTCGACAAAAATGGAATGCGATACCACAAGGCCCCCAACACACTGATACCATGGTCGGACATCCGGAAATTTTCCTACAGCGTGACTTTAAAGAGCACGGACCTGTGGCTTGAGATTGAAAACTCACCTTTTACGAAAAATAAGTTCCGTCTTTATTTCCACCCATCTGTAGTAGATCCTCATTTTCAAGAGTTCGACGATTTTATCGTCGAACTAGAAAAATTATATGGCGCAACTATTATCGATGAGTCCGCAAAACACACTATTTCAAAATCTCAATTGCGATTACTACTCTGGTTTGTATATTTCCCTTTGATTTTGGTTTTTGGCTACATGATCGTACTAAATATTCTCCGCTAAAATTTCTAATCCGGTGTCGTACGTATTGTGTCCATCGACTCCTGTCTAGTTGCAGACTCAGAGAACAGCACGCGTCTTTCGGGGAACTAGCGCAACCGGGAGGGAACAAACTGCGACAGTCCGATTGAGGTGCGGTACCGAAATACAGCGGTGCTTAAACTGCCCGGTTATGCCGGCGGGTGAAATCGAGCGCCGCCAGCCGGCCGGTGACGGCACCGCGCATCACCGAGGTCGAGCCCGGATAGTTGCGGTAGTACAGGCCGACCACCTCGCCGGCGGCATAGAGGCCCGGGATCACCTCGCCATCCATGTTCACCACCTGGGCGTTGGGCGTAATCTTGACCCCGCCGAAGGTGAAGCAGTTGGCGACGATGATCGGCCAGGCCCGGAACGGCGGCTTGTCGAGGACGCGCGCCCAGTTCGACTTGACCGGCTCGAGGCCGGACGTTGCCAGGCCATCGGCGTGCAGCGGATCGAAGCCGGCCGGATCGGGGCAGGCGGCGTTATAGGCGTTGATCGTTTCGGTCAGCGCCGCCGCATCGACACCGATCTCCGTCGCCAGCCCCGCCACCGTATCGGCCATCAGCGGCGGCACCCGTGTGCGTATCGACTTCTGCCAGTTGGGCACGTCGTCGAGGCGGCCGTCGTGGATCGCGTAGGCGATACCTTCGGGTTGCTGCATGATGATGCGGGTGCGCGATT
>JBFKGW010000027.1:0-11907 GCA_041633145.1 Alphaproteobacteria bacterium | reverse complement strand
GGCCACGGTTTCGCACCCACTTATGGCTCTTATTACCGGCGCGACCATGAGGGCGAAGACAGCAACTATGAAAGTCCGCAAGATGCGAACCGGAACCAGGATGCTGCTTCCGAGGCCGCTGGCGAAACGCAGCCCCCTTCCAGCCCACCGGTAACCCCAAAATGGATAAGGGTCGACGTTCGGGTTCCTGTTGACGGGTCTTCGACCGGCGCCGACGCGTATGCCCAAGGTCAACGCGACGGGACCTGCCGCGACCGGACGACCGAGATCACCGTCAACGGCCAGCCGATCGAGGCTTACCGCGAGGATTGCGCCGGGTAAATTGACAAAACGCCTGCGCGCCCGGTTCATCGGCGCTTATGTCCAAAAGCGCCATCGTCATGCTTGTTGGGGAGCAGGTATACGCCCGGAAGGATACTGACCGATGGCTAAGCGCGGGCAGATCTGGGTAGGAACCTCGGGCTGGAGCTACGACCACTGGATCGGTCCGTTCTACCCAAAAGGCACCGCGGCCAGCGATTACTTGCCGTTTTACGCGCAGCATTTCGCCAGCGTTGAGATCAACAGCACCTTCTACGGTCTGCCGAAACCCGCTAGCGTGCAGTCGTGGCTCGAACAAACACCGCCGGGATTTCTATTTGCCTGTAAAGCGAGCCGTTACCTGACCCATATGAAGAAGCTGAAAGACCCGGACACGGGCCTAGCCAAGTTCCTTGCCGCGATTGAACCCTTGGGTCCAAAACTCGGCCCGATCCTTTTTCAATTGCCGCCCCACTGGCGCCGCAACGCCGCCCGCCTCGAAGAATTCCTGCAAGCCTTGCCTGCGGGCCAGCGCTATGCCTTTGAATTCCGCGACGAAAGCTGGTTTAGCGAGGAAATCTACGCGCTGCTTAAACGATATGGCGCGGCGTTTTGCTGCTACGACCTGGCCGGGCGCGAGTCGCCGCGTGAAGTCACCGCCGATTACTGCTATGTGCGCTTGCACGGACCGGGGGACGCCTACGCCGGCTGCTACGATGACGCGGCGCTGGCTGACTGGTCGCAACAGCTTTTGACCTGGAGCAACGCCGGCCACGACAGTTATTGCTATTTTGATAACGACGAAAAGGGTTACGCAGCGCGCAACGCAACGCGCTTGTTTGAACTTCTGCGCGAGCGCCGAGCGCAAGTCGTTATCGTGGACTCAATGAGGCTCGCGTAATTGGATCACCCGCCTGGAAGCGCCATTCCGGCCTTCACCAATTTGACAAAACCCCTCCCGCCCGGTTGATTGTCGCTTATGTCCGGACACGCCATTACCACGCTCGCCGAGGGGCGACTATATGCCCTGCAGAACGCCTACCAGCTCGATGGGCGGGTCAGTTCCTATCCCGAGAGCGCGCGCGGGTTTACCGCGGCCAACTGCTATCTGCTGAAAGAAGACGATGGCGCGTTGCTGCTCGATACCGGCTTCGCCGCGCACGAAGGCGCGATTTTGGCGCAGCTCGGCGAACTAATCGGTGCCGAAACTCCGCTCTATCTGTTTCCGCTGCGCATCAACGAGTTCATGAGCGTGTGCAACGCCATGGCGATCGCCGAGCGGTTCAACGTGGTCGCCTGCTACGCGCCGTTCCCCGACGTCGATTGCTGGCTCGATTTCAATTGGGACGGCCGCGACGAGGCCGGCGCCGCGCCGCTGTCGATCGAGACTGCGCTGCTGAGTTCGCTCGAACAATTACAGGTCGGCACCAGCGGCCGGCGACCGATCGAGGCATTCAACGCGCCGATCCGCCTGATCAACACCAGCTGGATCTACGACGCGGCCACCCGCACGCTGTTCTCGTCTGACATGTTCACCCACAACTGGCGCGACAACCCGGATGGGCCGTGGCTGATTGCCGGCAACGACGATCCGGCGAGCGCCGAATTCGTGCGATCGTTCCTGCTCAACACCCGCTACTGGTGGTTGGAAGGGGCGGCGATCGACCCGCTGCGCCGCGAAGTCGCCGACGTCTTCGAGCGCTACGACATTGAGACCATCGCACCCGGCTATGGCTGTATTCTGCAGGGCCGCGATTTGGTGGCGCGCGAGTTTGCCGTGCTCGACGAGGTGTTGCGCAGCCTGGATAATGCGGCGGCCGCGCCGCTGTACGTCCACCGCGGCATGGAGAGGTAGGGACATGACGAAAGAGAATCCGTTGCCGCGCGAGCTGGCGCCGGGCGTGCACTGGCTGGGCGACTGCCTGGAGCAGCCGTTCCGCGGCAAGGTCTACCATTCCTACAACGCCGCCTTCCTGGTGGTCGGCGACACCGCCTCGATGCTGGTCGAGACCGGCCACCCGAAGGATTTTCCGGTCATCGAGCAGCAGATGACGCAAGTGCTGGGGCGCGGCGGCGCGCCGCTCAAGCATCTGTTCATCACCCATCAGGAGACCCCGCATTCGGGCGGGCTCGGTCGCATTCTGCGGCGTTTTCCCGACCTGACGATCCACGGCGACGTCAGCGATTTCCATCTGGCGTTTCCCGAGCACGCGCATCGGCTGCGGCCGATGGAAGTCGGTGACGCGATCGATCTCGGCGGCCGCGAGTTCGTTGCGGTCGAGCCGGTGATCCGCGATTTGCGCACCACCGTGTGGGGCTTCGACAGCGGCCAACGGGTGCTGTTTCCCGGCGACGGCTTCGCCTACAGCCACTACCACTGGGACGGCCACTGCGGCAAAGTCGCCGAAGAGGCGGAATCGCTCGATCTGGTCGACGTCTCGGCGGTGTTCGCCGAGCGGGCGCTCTATTGGACGAACTTTACCGACATGACGATCTACGCCGACCGGCTCGAGCAATTGTTGGCCGAGCTCGAGGTGGCGGTGATCGCGCCGACCCACGGCCTGCCGATCCTCGACCTCGAGAAAACCGTGCCCAAGGTAAGAAACGGGCTGTTAGCCGGCAGCGATCTGGTGCTGTCGCAAGAGGCGCTGATCGCGGCGGTACAGGAAGAGTCGCCGGTACATTAAATCGAAGTAGCATAACCAAAACCGGGAAATCCGGTGCTAGGGGGAGACGAAAAAATGCCGATCGCCAAGATAAACGGCCTCAACATCAACTACGAAGTTGTCGGCGACGATGGCCCGTTCGTCACGCTGACCACCGGCGGGCGGCGCGGCTATGCCGAGTTCGTGCCGTTGGCGCAGAAGGTCGCGGCGGAGGGCTTCCGCGTGTTGCTGCACGACCGGCGCAACACCGGCGCGTCCGACATGTCGTTCGACGCCGAGGAGGTGGAAGAGGCGATTTGGGCCGACGATCTGCACGAACTGTTGTCACAGCTCGATGGACTGCCGGCCTTTATCGGCGGCTCGTCGTCGGGCGCGCGCACGGCGATCCTGTTCGGCCTGCGCCACCCCGAAGCGGCGCGCGGTCTGCTGTTGTTTCGCGTCACCGGCGGCGCGTTTGCCGCCGAACGCCTGCCCGAGAACTACTACAACCAGTTTATCCGCACCGCCGAGGCGGGCGGCATGGCGGCGATCTGCGACACCGAAGCCTATGCCGAACGCATCGCCGCCAATCCGGCGAACGGCGACAAATTGCGCAATATGGACCCCGAAGAGTTTATCGCCGCGCTGACGCGCTGGCGCGATCTGTTCGTCGCCGGCAAGGACCTACCGGTGTTCGGGGTCAGCGAAGCCGAGCTCAACTCGATCAAGATTCCGACGATCGTCATTCCCGGCAACGACAAGGTCCACGATTCGACTGCCGGCCGCACCGTCCACCAGATGATCCCGGGCAGCGAATTGCACCAGCTACCGATCGAAGACGAGGATGCGGACCTTATTCCGTTCACCGATTGGGCGCCGTTGGAGCCGGAAATCACACAAGTGTTTACCGACTTCATGCGCCGCCACGCGGCGGCGTGAGGGCGATGCCGGAGACAAAAGAAGCCGCGAAGGGCGGCGAGCCCGCGGTCGTGGCCGATTTCGACGCGGTGATCGTCGGCGCCGGGTTCGCCGGCATGTACATGCTCTACCGGCTGCGCGAGATGGGACTGTCGGTCAAGGTAATCGAGGCCGGCAGCGATGTTGGCGGCACCTGGTATTGGAACCGTTACCCGGGCGCGCGCTGCGACGTCGAAAGCATGCAGTATTCCTATCAGTTCTCCGAGGAACTGCAGCAGGAGTGGGAGTGGACCGAGCGCTACGCCACCCAGCCGGAGATCCTGCGCTATGTCGACCATGTCGCCGAGCGGTTCGATCTGCGCCGCGATATTCAGTTCGATACGCGGGTGACCGCCGCCGTCTACGACGACGAAGCTGGGCATTGGCGGCTAGCAACGGATGACGGTGCGCACGTGACGGCGGGCTATTGCATCATGGCGACCGGCTGTCTGTCGGCGCCGAATGAACCGAAGTTCGATGGCCAGGAAAGTTTCACCGGGGCGATCTACCACACCGCCCATTGGCCCCACGAGGGCGTCGACTTCACTGGCCAGCAGGTCGCCGTCATCGGCACCGGGTCGTCGGCCATCCAGTCGATCCCGGTGATCGCCGAACAGGCGGCGCAGCTGTACGTTTTCCAGCGGACGCCGAACTATGCGGTGCCCGCCCATAACGCGCCGCTGGAGCCTCAAGCGGTGCGGGAAATCAAGGCAGATTACGCCGGCTTCCGGGCGCGGGCGAAACAGACGCCGACGGGTAATTTGTTCGACGTCGGCGGCCCGTCTGCCCTGGCGGTCTCGGACGAAGAACGCGAGCGCGAGTACGAAGCCCGCTGGGCGCATGGCGGCTTGCCCTTCCTGGCCGCCTACGCAGATCTCATGTTCGACGCCGACGCGAACAAAACCGTGGCCGATTTCGTCCGCGCCAAGATCCGCGGCATCGTGCACGATCCGGCGGTCGCCGACCTGCTCACGCCGAATTACGTCATCGGCTGCAAGCGGTTATGCGTCGATACCGGCTATTACGAAACCTTCAATCGGGCCAACGTCACCCTGGTCGATGTCAGCGATACCCCGATCGAGCGCATCACGCCGGACGGCGTCAGCGTCGATGGTACGGTTTACGCAGTCGACGCGATCGTATTCGCCACCGGCTTCGACGCGATGACCGGGGCGATGCTGCGCATCGACATTCGCGGCCGCTCCGGCGAACCGCTAAAGGCCAAATGGCAGGACGGGCCGCGCACCTATCTCGGCCTCGCGCTGGCCGGGTTCCCCAATCTGTTCATGATCACCGGCCCGGGCAGTCCTTCGGTGATCTCCAACATGCTGCCGTCGATCGAGCAGCATGTCGACTGGATCGCCGACTGCCTCGAATATCTGCGCGCGCACAAACTTCGGCGGATCGAGGCGCAGCGGGACGCCGAGGACGCGTGGGTCGCCCACGTCAACGAAGTCGCCGGCCGGTCGCTGCGCTCGACCTGCAACTCGTGGTACGTCGGCGCCAACGTTCCGGGCAAACCGCGCGTCTACATGCCCTATATCGGCGGTGTTCCGGTCTACGCCGAGAAGTGCGCCCAAATCGCCGCCGCCGGCTACGAAGGCTTCACGCTCACCTAATCGATATTAACCAACGCCTTTCAAGACGCACCGCTGCCTGGGCGTTTGCTTCCCGACATACCGCAGATATGGAGATAGGCAATATTTGCCGCGTCTGCCGGTTCGGGCCGAGGCGGAGTGTTATAAATTTTAAATAAATTGTTGCTAATTTTTATCGGTGACAAATGGGTATTGGTCGACCTACCGAGGCGTAAACTGTGAACATTGATATCGACGATTATCAATCCGCCCTTAGCCATGTCGAGGCTGTGGTGCTGGATTGTTTTGCCGGTTTCAAAGACGGCAGCAAATCCTTCGATGAGATCGTGCTCGACATTCGCGGCGTCGGCGACGAAATAAGGGCCGGTGGAGATCCGGCCCGATTGGCTGCGCTCGATGAAATCATGTACCGGCCAATCAGGGTGTGGCGGGCGATACTCGACCGCCCCGTCAACGGCGGCGCGGCATAGTCAAAAGGTCGCCGTTACAGGCTCATTCTCTAACTATCGAGTTCTGCGTAATGGCGGAAGATGCCATGCTGGTTGAACGGGATGCGCCGGTCTGAGGCGGCATAAGCCTTGATGCGCGGCCGTTCGGCGACGCGCGCGTGAAGATCCACGACCAGCGGATAGTCGGGCTCGGCGCGCGCCATCGTGTTGGGAAAGGCGTAGCGCAGCCCCTCGACGGTCTGGAACAGCGACAGATCGGCGTAGCTGAGGCGCGCGCCGACCAGATGCTTGTCGCCCGACGGGTTCTGTTGCAGCACCCGCTCCATGTAGTCGAGAAATTTGGGCAGGCGCTCCGCGATAAAATTATCGGCGCGGCGGCGCGCCTCCTTGCGTTGCTCTTCGTAGTACAGGCTTTTCGCCAGCGGGTGGTGGACGTCGTGCGCCTCGACCAGGAAATCGGCCATGGTGAGCTGCAGCTGGTGGGTCCACATGCGGCCGGCCTCGCTCGCCGGCGCCAGTTTGTGGCGGGCGCCGAGGAACAGCAGAATGTTGGCGGTCTGGGCGATCAGCCGCTTGCCGGCCTTGAGAATCGGCGGCGCGAAGGGTGGCTGGTCGATATCGTCGCTGTTCAACAGATCGAGCATCGCCGCGACGCCGCCGCCCTCGCTTTCCGTCAGGCGCGCCACGTCAACATAGTTGGCGCCGGCCTCTTCCAGCGCCAGACGGATGAATTCGCCGCGGCCCTGAATGGACGGCCAGTAATAGAGTTCGTAACGCACGGGATCGCCTCCTCACCGCTGTGGGGTGATTTTCCAACAGGCTCGCAGGAACCAGCCGTGTTGACAACAATCGCCAGCACTCGCGCTATGGAAACGGCGGGCGTTCCACGCTAAGAAGTGCCCCTTCGAAAACACGGCCCCGGCGATCGCGGCGGGTCGACATAATTTACCGGCACCCCGGGAGGATGGAATGAAGCTGCTCTATTTCGATGATTTCAGGTTGGGCGTCCTGCGCGGCGACGAGGTGGTCGACGTCTCCGCCGAAGTACAAGACATTCCCCATGTCGGACCCGGCGATCTGATGAATGGCCTGATCGAACGTTTCGACGATTATCGCGGGCGCCTCGAAGCGGCCGCCGCGGCCGGCGAGGGCATCCCGGTGGCCGACGTTCGCATTCGCCCGCCGCTGCCGCGGCCGGGCAATATCGACTGCATGGCGGTCAATTATATGGAGGACGGTACGCTGCCCGAGCCGGCGCCGATCAACGCCTTCCACAAAGCGACCAATACGGTGATCGGCCCCGGCGATACCATGGTGCTGCCCGACATACCGGCCTCGATTTTTGAAGGCGAGGCCGAGCTCGGCGTGGTCATCGGCAAGCGGGCGAGCTGGGTGAGCCAGGCCGAGGCGATGGATTACGTGTTCGGCTACGTCAATTTCATCGACGGCTCGGCGCGCGGCATGCCGCCCGACACCAACGTGTTCCACCAGATGAAGTCGCGCGACACCTTTGCGCCGCTGGGCCCCTATTTGGTGACCGCCGACGAAATCGACGATCCACAAAAATTACAGGTGCAGCTTTGGGTCAACGGCGACCTGTATCAGAACTTCAACACCGACGACATGGCGCACAACATTGCCCGCTGCATCGAATGGTTGAGCCAGATCCACACGCTCGAGCCGGGCGATTTGATCGGATCGGGCACCAACCATCGCGGCCTCAATCCGTTCCAGGACGGTGACGTGGTCGAGATGGAGGTCGAGGGGTTGGGCCGACTGACCTTTAATATCCGTGACGATCTCAAACGCACCTGGGCGCGGATCACCCGCTTGCAGCACGCGGAAAGCGGGCTCGAGGGACGTTTCACGCCGCAGCTAACCGGCAAGTACGCGCCAGGAAGTTGACGCGAAAGCGCGGCGAATGGTGGCAACGTCACCGGCGGTATCGAATACGATACGCGGCATCATCAGTATGATCCTCGGCGGTGGCGGGCTGACGATCAGCGACGCCGCAACCAAATGGCTTACCGAATCGATTCCCATCGGCGAAATACTGTTCGTGCGGTCGCTGGTCGTTGCGTGCGCGATTGGGCTGATCGTCTCGCTGCGCGGCGAGAAGAAAAGTTTGCGCATCGGCCGCTTGCGCAACCAAGCCATGCGCTCGGTCCTGGCCGTGAGCACAACTTTTCTTATCGTCCTCTCGTTGGCCAATTTGCCGCTCAACGAGGTCGTCGCGATTCTGTTCATGGGGCCGATATTTATCGCCGTGCTGGCGACGCCAGTGCTCGGCGAGCGCGTCGGTCGGCAGCGCTGGCTCGCCGTCCTGATGGGTTTTGCTGGCATGCTCATCATCGTTCGCCCGGGGACGGCGGCGTTTCAGTTCGCCGCCCTGTTGCCGGTCGCCGCGGCGTTGTCGGCGTCGATGCGCGATATCGTCACCCGCCATATCAGCACGACTGAGACATCAACCGCGATCCTGTTTTATTCGATGGTGGCGGTAATGTTGGCTGGGCTTGCCTCGGCGCCGTTCGGCTGGGCGCCGATGGACATCCGTGTGTTGGCCGTCACCATATTCGCCGGCCTAATGTTCGGGCTCGGGCATTTTTTCATAATCGAGGCGTTTCGCTATGGCGAGGCGACCGTGGTCGCGCCCTTCCGCTACGCAAACCTGATCTGGGCAACCGTTTTCGGTTTCTTGATCTGGCGCGAGGTTCCCAGCACATGGATGCTCGCCGGCGCCCCGTTGGTCGTGGCTAGCGGCCTCTATTTGTTGCTCCACGAGCGATCTCGCCGGGCAGCCGCGCGCGGGCAACGGCGGGGAATCGGCTAACCGGCGCTCGCGTGCACCGCGAGGTCGGTCTCGTCTTCCGCCGTGACATCGAGAAACATGATCATGACGGCCGGCTGTCCTTGCCACACGATTGATGCGCCAGAGCCCTCGCAAGAGAAGTAAGTCCCGTCAAAGCGCCGCCGCCGCACCCGGATTCGCGGCGCGCTAACGTCCATGTCGTCCGTAATGCCGGCCCGATTGTTCAACACGATGTGTCGGTCGTCGGGATGCACGAACGACATTGCCGATTCGTAGAGCAAGTCGGCTTCACTTTCGGCACCGAACACCTTTACTGCTGCTGGATTAGCGTAAACGATTCGATCTTCAACGCGTATCAGTATGGCGACGGGCGATAGTTCGGCAATGCGCCGATAGCGGGCTTCGCTTTCGCGCAAGCGTTCCTCGGCGTCGATCTGCGCGGTGATGTCGCGCCGCGTAATCAAAACGGCAGGTTCGCCGTGCCAGATATGGTTCGCGCCGGAGCCTTCGGTCGTGACATAGGTTCCGTCAAGGCGGCGCATGCGTGTCCGCTCGAACGGCAGGGGCTCGCCCGGCTTTTCCGCCAATCTTTCCCGGTTTCTCATGACCACATTAAGATCCCCGGGGTGGTACAGCGACTTCATCGTGTGTCCGATGAGGTCTTTTTCGTTCTCGGCACGCAGCATGGTGACGGCGGCCGGATTCGCGTAGACGACGTCTTCTCCGACACGGATGAAGATCGCGTCGGGCGAATTCTCGGCGATCAGCCGATAGCGTTCCTCGCTCTCGCGCAGGGCGTTCTCCATCTGCACCAGGTCGGTCCAGTCGACGAAACTGACGACGGTGTTGCCGTTCTTCGTCCGGTGGAGCCGCCGCTGCAGCCACAGGCCGCCCTGGTATTCGCGAACGCTTGTCTCAGTCGCGCCAAGTTGTGCGGGAGCGGTGCGCTCGCGCAGCCAGGTCTCGATTGGCACGGCGCCGCTCGCGACATCGACGGCTTGGCGCCCTTTGCGGATGATGTCGGTGCGCGCTGTTCCTCTGCAAAGTAACTGTTCGGGTACCTGCAACAGCTCGGCGTACCGATCGTTCCAGGAAAGCAAACGGTCATCGCTGTCGAAAACGACATAAGCTTCGGCGGCGTCGGACAGCTCCAGCCATTCGCCGCGCGCCACTTCATATTCATCTGATAACCGCCGGTGCTCACCTTCTATCTTTAGGATGGCGAGCAGCTGGCTATGGGAGATCCGCACCGTGGTCATGACCACGACGAGCAAAACGAGGGTAAGCAGGGCGAGCGTGATATGGGCGCTGTCAGCGCGCGCCAGCCATAACAGGGAGAACGGCACCAGACAGGTCAGCGCAAAAGCGTTTGCCGCGCGCGGAACCGCGGCCATCGTGCTCACGCCCCCCACCGCCACGGCGGCAACCGTGATAACGGTAAAAAACTCGAGCGACTGCGGTAAGTACAAATGAGCGACTATCGCTAAAGCGCCCCATATGATGCCGGCGGCCGCCTTCCAGGCGATCGCCTCGGCCGCTTTTATGCCGACCTTTGGATCGGTGTCGTCGGTATGGCGAAATTGGCGCAAACGCGACACGGCCAGCAGCGCCACCCCGCAATGGGTGAAAAGCCAGGCAGCGAGAATGCCGGCCGGAACGTGGTTCCCCATGACTGCCGCGACGGCAAGCGCGACAATGATCGTTGCGATCGCGCCGAGGTGTTGACGCGATGCAAACTGGCGCAACAGCGCGGCGTCGAACGCCGCGCGGTCCGAAGGACGTCCTTTATTTCGCGTACCGTCGATCAAACCCAGACTCGCTACAATCGATGCGCGGATTTCGCCGCTCGCGCCCGCACATAGCTAACGCTCGGTACCCGTTCCGCGCGATTGGCGCTGCTGCGCAAACACGCGGAAAAGGCCCGGGAATCCGGGCAACCGACCAAGTTCGGCACACGGTAGTATGGCGCGGTTAACGAACCGTTGAGCCGATCAAAGGTGGCTTGGACGAGGTCTCATTCGGCGTAGGTGTTCGCCAGCCGGCCGATACCGTCGATGATGACGTCGATGCTGGCCCCCGGCTTCATCGGCAGGGCGCCGGGGCCGGTGCCGCAGGCGATCAGATCGCCGGGCTCGAGGGTCATCGCGCGCGACAGGTGGCTGACGATTTGCGCCGGCTGCATGAACAGATCGCTCACCGGATAGTTCTGCCGCTCGCGTTCGTTGAGCTCGGCCCGGATGGTGGCGCTGGACACATCGGTATCGGTGGCGATCGACGGGCCGAAGGCGCCGAAGGTGTCGAACCCCTTGGCCCGCGCCCATTGGGGAAAGCTCGGGTCGGCATCGAGAATTTGCAGCGCCGTGACATCGTTGACACACGTGTAGCCAAAGATCGCTTCGGCGGCCTCGGCTTCGTCGGCATCCTTGCAAATACGGCCGATGACGATTCCAAGCTCGGCTTCGTAGATGACCCGCCCATCATAAGACGTCGGTTTGCGGATGACGCCGCCGGTCGGCAGGTAGGTATTGGGCGGCTTGATGAAGAACAGCGGATATTCGGGCTGCTCGAGACCCTGCTTTTCCGCCGCCGAGCGCGAATTGTTCCACAGCGCGATCAGCTTGGCCGGAACGCTGGGCGTCAGCAAAGTTACGTCGGCCAGCGCGACGGTCGCACCAGTCGCCGTCGCGTCGGCGAACATATCGCCGCCGTGGACTGCGATGACATCGCCGTCCAGCGTGCCGAAACCGATCTCGCCATCTTGTTCGAACCGTACCCAATGTGCCATTGCTCTCCCCTTCGTCCGGTACCCCGCAGACTTAGCCTCTTCGTCCGCCAACCGCAAATCGAAGACTGTTCCGTGGTCTTCCCAAGGCGCGAAAAATAAGCGAATAACTGCCGATGCGAAATTTTGAAATGCCCGGCCGCTCGGCCGCTTTCGGAACCAACGGGATGGCCGCAACGTCTCATCCGCGCGCCACCTTGGCCGCGCTCGACACATTGAGGTCGGGGGGTAATGCGGTCGATGCCGCGGTCGCCGCCGCCGCTGTCCTCGCCGTGGTCGAACCCCATATGACCGGCATCGGCGGCGACTGTTTCGTCCTCTATGCGCCGGCCGGCGGTGACATCGTCGCCTATAACGGCTCAGGGCG
>JBFKGW010000026.1:0-11976 GCA_041633145.1 Alphaproteobacteria bacterium | reverse complement strand
GGGCATTGATGCACTCGCGCTTCAGCAGTTCATGGAGGACGCGCAAGCCGGTATCGGTGGCATTCTGTCGATGTTCACCGGCGGTGCGCTCTCGCGGATGGCGATCTTTACGCTTGGTATCATGCCCTACATCTCAGCTGCCATCATCATGCAGCTGATGACCGCGATTTCGCCCAAGTTCGAGGCAATGAAAAAAGAGGGTGAGAGCGGGCGCAAGAAGATCAATCAGTACACGCGCTATCTGACCGTCCTGTTGGCGGTCATTCAGGCATACGGGTTGGCGGTCGGTCTCGAAGGACTCAACTCCTCGCGCGGCGCCGCCGTCGCCGACCCCGGTTTGTTTTTCCGCGCCAGCACGGTGATCACCATCGTCGGCGGCACCATGTTCCTGATGTGGTTGGGTGAACAGATTACCGCGCGTGGCGTCGGCAATGGGATTTCGCTGATCATCTTCTCGGGCATCGTTGCCAACCTGCCCACTGCGTTGGCGGCAACGCTGGAACTCGGGCGCACTGGCGCCTTGTCGGCGTTGTTCATCATCGCCTTCGCGATTGGCGCGGTCGGCGTCATCGCGTTCATCGTGTTTGTCGAGCGGGCACAGCGGCGCATCATTGTACAGTATCCCAAACGCCAGGTCGGCAACCGTATGTTCGGTGGGGAATCATCACATATCCCATTGAAATTAAATACTTCTGGCGTGATCCCGATTATTTTCGCCACGTCGATTCTGCTCACGCCGGTATCAATCGCCGGCTTCTCCGGTGGCGGAGGCGGCGGATTTCTCGGCTTCGTAACCGCCTATATCGGACGCGGCCAGCCGTTATTCTTCCTGATATTTGCAGCATTGATTATTTTCTTCGCGTTTTTCTATACCGCGATCGTCTTCAATCCGGCGGAAACGGCGGAGAACTTGAAGAAGAATGGCGGCTTCGTGCCGGGCATTCGCCCCGGTAAAAACACCGCCGATTATTTCGACTACGTCCTGTCGCGGCTGACCGTGGCGGGCGCGGCCTACCTCACGGCGGTGGCACTGCTGCCGGAACTACTGATATCGGAATTGTCGCTGCCCTTCTTCTTTGGCGGCACCAGTCTGTTGATCGTCGTCGTGGTGTCGATGGATACGGTGGCGCAGATTCAAAGCCACTTGTTGGCGCATCAGTACGAAGGCCTGATCCGCAAGGCGAAACTGAAAGGGCGGCGCGGCTGACGCCGCTCGCGTACCACCAGAGCCCATGAACGTTATCCTGCTCGGACCGCCGGGCGCCGGCAAAGGCACCCAGGCGAAAATCTTGGAAGAGACCTACGGCATCATCCAGCTGTCGACCGGCGACATGCTGCGCGCCGCAGTGACCTCGGGCAGCGAAATCGGCCAGCAGGCCAAAGAAATCATGGACGCGGGCAAATTGGTGCCCGACGATATCATGGTGCGGATTATCTCCGATCGCATCGACCAGCCGGACTGCGCTAACGGGTTTATCCTCGATGGCTTCCCGCGCACCACGGCGCAGGCCGAAGCGCTCGAGCACATGCTCGCCGAGAAGGGCTTGAAGCTGGACAGCGTGATCGAAATCGCCGTCGATGACGACATTCTTATCGACCGCATCAACACCCGGATCGCGCAAACGCCGGAGACGGAGCGGCGCAGTGACGACAATGCCGAGACGCTGCGCACGCGTCTTGGGGTATATCATGAACAAACGGCCCCGATTTTGCCGTTTTATCGGGATCGTAATATGTTGAAACAGGTCGACGGCATGCAGTCGATCGAAGAGGTGACAAGACAGATCAAAGAACTGGTCTCAGCCGTCTAAGCTGTTGACCGGTCGGCGGAAAATCCTATAATCCGCCGGCTTCGGTTACCCGAAATTTGCCCTGTCTTGATGCACCGTAACGTAAGGAGTTCGGAGCGTGGCGCGTATTGCTGGTGTCAACATTCCAACCCAAAAACGTCTGCCGGTGGCGCTGACCTATATTCATGGGATCGGCCGCACGATGGCAGAGCAAATCTGCGGAAAATGCGATATTCCGCTGGAACGCCGGGTGCACGATTTGACCGATGACGAGGTCATTCGCGTGCGCGAGACAATCGACCGCGACTTTCAGGTCGAAGGCGATCTGCGCCGCGAAGTGGCGATGAACATCAAGCGGTACATGGATTTGGGCTGCTACCGGGGGGTGCGCCATCGCAAGGGATTGCCGGTGCACGGCCAGCGCACGCACACCAACGCCCGCACCCGTAAGGGCAAGGCGCGGCCGATTACGGGCAAGAAAAAAGCTTAATTAGCGCAGCTATCGGATTAGAGGGTAATGGCACGAGCCGCAACATCCACACGCGTTCGCAGGCGTGAACGCAAAAACATTACGTCGGGCGTGGCGCACGTCAGCGCGACGTTCAACAACACCCATATCACCATCACCGACGCGCAAGGCAATGCCATTGCCTGGTCGTCGGCGGGTAATAGGGGTTTCAAGGGATCGCGTAAGTCGACCCCCTATGCCGCCCAAATGGCGGCAGAGGACGCTGGCCGCAAGGCGCAGGAACACGGCATGAAAACCCTGGCGGTCGAAGTCCGCGGGCCCGGGTCGGGCCGCGAGTCGGCGTTGCGGGCGCTGCAGGCGGTCGGCTTCGAGATTACCTCGATCCGCGATGTCACGCCGGTGCCGCATAATGGGTGCCGGCCGCGCAAACGCCGTCGCGTCTAACGGGTCCGGGCGCGTGGGGCGTCCGTTAAGAGTGTTCACCCCGCTATTCGCTGACGCTGCGCCCGGCATGGCAAACCTCGGGCGACTCATACCGACGATCGGCAATTCGATCGGGTCGAAATTTAAGGTAGGCAATCAATGCTACAGAAAAATTGGACGGATTTAATCAAGCCCAACAAGCTCGACATCGTGCCGGGCGCAAACCCGGCGCGGCAAGCGACCGTGGTGGCCGAACCGCTCGAGCGCGGCTTCGGGCTCACCTTGGGCAACGCAATGCGCCGGGTGCTGCTATCGTCGTTGCAGGGCGCGGCGGTGACATCGATCCAGATCGAAGGTGTGCTGCACGAGTTTTCCTCGATCCCCGGGGTTCGCGAAGACATCACCGATGTCGTCTTGAACGTGAAATCGATGGCTTTGCGCATGCACAGCGAGGGTCCGAAACGGATGACCTTGACCGCGACCGGGCCGGGTGAGGTGACGGCGAGCCAGATCGAGACTGGCCCCGACATCGAGCTCATGGATCCCGACCACGTGCTGATGACGCTGGACCAGGGCGCGCGCGTGGTGATGGAGCTGACGGTGGAATCGGGCAAGGGATATGTGCCGGCGGCGCAGAACCGCGCGGCCGACGCACCGATCGGCCTGATCCCGGTCGACGCGCTGTTTTCGCCGGTCAAGAAGGTGTCGTACCAGGTTGGCAACGCCCGCGTCGGCGAACGTACCGACCTCGACAAGTTGACCATGGAGATCGAAACCAACGGTGCGGTCAACGCCGAGGATACGGTCGCCCTGGCGGCGCGTATTCTGCAGGATCAGCTTCAGCTGTTCGTGAACTTCGAGGAGCCGCAAGCGGTTCAGCAGATCGAGGTCGTGCAGGAAGATCTCGAGTTCAACCGCAACCTGCTGCGCAAGGTCGACGAGCTGGAGCTGTCGGTGCGCTCGGCGAATTGCCTGAAGAACGACAACATCGTCTACATCGGCGACTTGGTGCAGAAGACCGAAGCGGAAATGCTGCGCACGCCCAACTTCGGCCGCAAGTCGCTGAACGAAATCAAAGAGGTGCTGGCGCAGATGGGGCTCCATCTCGGCATGGAGATCGCCACCTGGCCGCCGGAGAACATCGAAGACATGGCCAAGCGGCTCGAGGAGCCGTTCTAAGGCGCTGTCCAAGTAGGAGTACTGTCCGATGCGTCACCGTATGAGCGGGCGCAAGCTCAACCGAACGTCCAGTCACCGCAAAGCCATGTTCGCCAACATGGCAGCGGCGCTGATCAAGCACGAGCAGATCACCACCACCTTGCCCAAGGCCAAGGAGCTGCGGCGTATCGTCGACCGGCTGATCACGCTTGGTAAGCGCGGCGACTTGCACGCGCGCCGTCAGGCGCTGTCGACGCTGCGTGATACAGCGTTGGTCGACAAGCTGTTCACCACGCTGGCCGAGCGCTATGCCGAGCGCCCGGGGGGCTATACCCGGGTGTTGAAGGCAGGCTACCGCTACGGCGATTCGGCGGCGGTTGGCATCATCGAGTTGGTCGAGCGCGACGAAGACGCCAAGGGTCTGGATTCCGGTCCGCTGCCCGACGAAGTCGAATTCGACGACGAAGCCGCCTGAGTGTGGCCGTATCCGCCGAGAATAGGGGGGCCGCCGCAAGGCGGCCCTTTTTCGTCGCCCGAGAAGATAAGCGATGACCTCAATATGTTGGCGCTGCGTTAGCTGGTGTTCGACGCTAAAATGAGACCATGCTGAACGGATATCGTTTTTGCCGGCTTCGGACAGTCGGCATCGCACTTGCCGTCGCGTGGCTTGTGGTTGGCGGGCTAGGCGAGGGTGCGGCGGCGCAAAAAACCGTGCCGTCGAGCGCGGCGGAGATCACCCTGTCGTTCGCGCCGCTGGTGAAACAGGCCGCGCCGGCGGTGGTCAACATCTTTACCCGCAAGGCGGTGACCCAGCGCGTATCGCCGCTGTTCGACGATCCGTTTTTCCGCCGCTTCTTCGGCGACGCCTTCCCGCCGCAGCGCCGCGAACGATTCGAAAACTCGCTGGGGTCCGGCGTCATCGTTCAGCCCGACGGCCTGATCGTGACCAATTTCCATGTCATTTCCGGCGCCGACGAAATTAAAGTCGTGTTGGCCGACCGCCGCGAATTTGCCGCGACCGTTCTGCGCGAAGATGAGCGCTCGGACCTCGCCGTGCTCAAAATCGACACCGGCGAGGACGATCTGCCCCATATCGAACTGGGCGACAGCGACGATCTGGAAGTCGGCGATTTGGTGATCGCGATCGGCAATCCGTTCGGGGTTGGCCAGACGGTTACCAGTGGCATTGTCTCGGGCCTGGCGCGTACCAGCGTCGGCATCACCGATTTCAACTTCTTCATCCAGACCGATGCGGCGATCAATCCGGGTAATTCCGGCGGCGCGTTGTTGCGCATGGATGGCAAGCTCGCCGGTGTGAACACGGCGATATTCAGCCGCAGCGGCGGCAGCCAGGGTATCGGATTCGCTGTGCCGGCCAATATGGTGCGCACGGTGATCGCCGGCGCCGGGGTGGCCGGCCGGTTGCAGCGGCCGTGGTTGGGCGCAGAGGTGCAGGACGTGACGGCGGAAATTGCCGAGGCGATCGGCTTGGCACGACCGCTGGGGGCGCTGATCACCGAGACCCACCCCGACGGTCCGGCGCGCCGCAGTGGCCTCAAGGTCGGCGACATCATTACCGCGATCGACGGTCAGCGTGTCGACGATAGGGAAAGCCTGGAGTTCCGTGTTGCCACTGGCGTCCTGGGTGAAACCGCGGAACTATCAGTCTTGCGGCCAAACGGCGATTTCCGCGTTCGGTTGCCGCTCGAGGCGCCGCCCGAGATCCCGCCGCGCGACGAAACGCTTCTACGCGGCAACCATCCGATCGCTGGCGCGACTGTGGTCAACCTGTCGCCAGCGGTCGCCGAAGAGCTCGGCTTCAGCCATCTCGCCGCCGGCGTCGTCATCGTCGACGTTATCCGGGGCAGCCCGGCCGCGCGGCTCGGCTTCCGCCCCGACGATATCGTCTTGCGGATCAACGATACGGAAATCGGTTCGGTTGCCACATTGCGCCGCGCGGTATCGGCCAGTCCGGGCACCTGGCGGCTGGCGGTTATGCGCGGCAACCGAAGGCTGACCGTGACGGTGCCGGGATGAGCGAAGCAGACCAACAGTCGGAGCTGTTCGCCGGTCAGGCGCCGCGGCCGCTGGCCGACCGGTTGCGTCCGACCTCGCTGGCGGAGACGGTTGGTCAAGACCACCTGCTGGGTCCCGACGGGCCAATAGGGCGCATGGCGGCACAGCGGCGGCTCGCCAGCATGATCCTGTGGGGGCCGCCGGGCTGCGGCAAAACCACCATTGCGCGCCTGCTCGCCGATATCTCCGATGCCGAATTCGAGCCCTTGTCGGCGGTGTTTTCCGGCGTCGCCGATCTGCGCAAGGTGTTCGAACGCGCCAAGGCACGTCGCGCCGATGGGCGCGGCACCCTGCTATTCATCGACGAGATCCATCGCTTCAACCGCGCCCAACAGGATGGCTTCCTACCCTATGTCGAGGACGGCACGGTGACCCTGGTCGGCGCGACTACCGAGAACCCCTCCTTCGAGATCAACCCGGCGCTGCTATCGCGCTGTCAGGTGTTCGTTCTGCATCGCATTACCGACGAGGGACTGGAAGAGCTGTTACGCCGGGCCGAGGCCGAGGAGGGGCGTGAGTTACCCCTCGACGCGGCTGCGCGCGAGGCGCTGCGGGCGATGGCCGATGGCGACGGGCGCTATGTCCTCAACCTGGCCGAGGAGCTGTTTTTGCTGCCTCAGACGCCGCCGCTCGATACCGCGGCGCTGGCCGAGACGGTGCAGAAGCGGGCGCCGCTCTACGATAAGGGCCAAGAGGCCCATTACAATTTGATCAGCGCGCTGCACAAATCGATCCGCGGGTCCGACGCCGACGCGGCGCTGTACTGGCTGGCGCGGATGCTGGCGGGCGGCGAGGATCCCCGCTTTATCGGCCGCCGGCTGGCGCGCGCAGCGGTCGAGGATGTCGGACTGGCCGATCCGCAGGCGCTACCCCAGGCGCTGGCGGCGTGGGAGGCCTACGAGCGCATCGGCAGCCCGGAGGGCGAGCTGGCGCTCGCCCAGTGCGTGCTCTACCTCGCCACCGCGCCCAAGTCGAACGCCGCCTATAAAGCGCTGGGCGCGGCGATGCGCACCGCCAAGCAATCGGGCTCGCTGATGCCGCCCAAACACATCTTGAACGCACCGACCCAGCTGATGAAGGACATCGGCTACGGCGCCGGTTATGCCTACGATCACGCGACGGAGGAGGGCTTCTCGGGGCAAAACTATTTCCCTGACGAACTGGCACGCGAGATATTTTACGAGCCGGTCGACCGGGGTTTCGAGCGCGAAATCGCCAAGCGGCTGGCCTACTGGCAGCGACTACGCGAGCGCGGCGATGCCGACGATGATCCCGACGGTGACGCGTGATTTGCCATGATCTGCTTGTTCGGCTCGGTGCAGACGGCTAGCTTCCGCTCATGAAACTCGTTCTAGCCATCGCCCTGGGCGGCGCCATCGGCGCCGTTGGCCGGCACTACGTATCAGCCGGCATGATCCATTTGATGGGACATGGGTTTCCCTGGGGAACCCTAGTGGTCAACGTCGCCGGCTCTTTCATTATGGGCGTTTTAATCGAGACCATGGCGCTGGTGTGGTCGCCAACGGCAGAGATGCGCGCGTTGTTGACGGTCGGTGTGCTCGGCGCCTTCACCACCTTTTCCACCTTCTCGCTCGATGTCGCCACGCTCTACGAACGCGGCGCAACGGCGCAACTGGCCTCCTACATCTTAGCGTCTGTGGTCGTCTCGATCCTCGCGTTGTTCGCCGGGTTGCGCCTGATGCGGCTGGTGCTTGTATGAGCGTTGGCGCGGAGAGCGAGCAGCGATCGGTCCGCCATGTCGACGTTGGCGCTGGCGACGACACGGTGCGCCTCGACCGCTGGCTGCGCCGCACACTTCCCGACGTCCCCTATGGCCAGTTGGCCAAGTGGCTGCGCACCGGCCAGATCCGGGTCGACGGCCGGCGCGCCAAGCCGGGCCAGCGTCTAGCGGCAGGACAGACCGTGCGCCTGCCGCCGATCACGGTGTCGGAGCCGACGCCTGCCGCTACTCCCGCACCCGTCGACGCCGCAGCGGCCGCAGACTTGCAAGCACGCGTGCTGTATCGCGACGATTGGCTGATTGCCTTGAACAAACCGAGCGGTCTGGCGGTTCAGGGCGGCAGCAAAACGACCAGGCATTTGGACGCGATGCTCGATGCGCTGCGCTTCGAGGCGGCGGAAAAACCGCGCCTGGTGCACCGCTTGGATAAGGATACCAGTGGCGTGCTATTGCTCGCCCGTGATGCCGCGACGGCGCGCGCCATGACCGCGCAATTTCGCCACCGCGACGTAGTTAAGATCTATTGGGCCCTGGTCGCCGGCGTGCCGGCGGAAACCGAAGGCCGCATCGACCTTTCGCTGGCGAAAACGCCGGGGCGCGGTGGAGAGAAAATGCGTCCTGCCAAGGGCGGCGGCCAAAGCGCGGTGACCCGCTATGCCGTTGTCGACCGGGCAGGGCAGCGAGTTGCCTGGCTGGCGTTGAACCCGCTGACCGGGCGCACCCATCAACTGCGCGCCCACTGCGCCGCGCTCGGCACGCCGATCGTCGGCGACGGCAAATATGGCGGCAAGGCCGCTTTCATTGCCGGTCTGCCAAACAAACTTCATCTGCACGCGCGCTCGCTCACCTTTCCCCACCCCGAAACCGGCGCGCGCATGGAAATCGTCGCGCCGCTCAGCGGCCATTGCGCCGACAGTTGGGCCAAGCTCGGCTTCGCACCTGACACGGCGGGTAGAGGCCCCATATAAGAGGCGTAGTGCAGTGGAACGGCGCTGAATAAGTTCATGAAGCGATTCTATCAAAGCGTGGGCGTAGAAGACCGGCCGGAGCTGCCGGCCTACGCTGTTTTGCTCGATCAGCGGCCGGTGCGAACGCCGGCCCGCAAACCCTTACACGTGGCCAGTGCCGCGCTGGCGGAAGCCATCGCTGCCGAATGGGACGCCCAGCAGGACGAGATTACACCCGCGAGCATGCCGATGACCCAGGTTGCCGCCACCGCGCTCGACCGGGTGGCGCCGGATGCCGCTGCTTACGCGCGCCAGATAGCTGCTTATGGCGAAACCGACCTGGTGTGTTATCGCGCGCACAGTCCGCAGGGATTGGTGGCACGACAGGCGGCGGCTTGGCAGCCTTTGGTCGATTGGGTGTCGGAAGCCTTTTCCGCGCCGTTGACGGTGACCGGCGATGTCGCGCCGGTGGCGCAGCCAGCGGCCACGCTAAGCGCCCTGCAGGACGTGGTAAACGCGCACGATCCATTTGAGCTGGCGGCGCTCGGACTGGCGGCCACGGCCAGCGGGTCGTTGGTGATCGCCTTGGCGCTCTCCCACGGCCGCCTCGATGCCGACGCCGCGTTTGCGGCCGGTTTCCTGGACGAAACCTGGCAGGCCGAGCAATGGGGCGTCGACGAAGAAGCCGAAGTACGCCGGCAAAACGCGCGCGCCGACATAGAGTCCGCGGCGCTGTTTTTTGAGCTCCACCGCAATCCCTAGCGCCCATCGGGGCAGGCGGCTGGTCTGACTCCGGTCATTTCTGCTATCCACGGATGGATAAATTGCTGAAGCGGGCCGGCTGCCATGCAAGACATTCTCGACGAACTGGAATCCCGCCGCGCGCGTGCGCTTCTCGGCGGTGGCGAAAAACGCATCGAAGCTCAACATGCCAAGGGCAAGCTGACGGCGCGCGAGCGCATCGAGCTACTGGTCGACGAAGATTCCTTCGAAGAGTGGGATATGTTCGTCGAGCAGGAACCCAACGAGCTGACCGCCGACATCGAGCCGATCCCGGGCGACGGCGTGGTGGTCGGCTGGGGCACCATCAGCGGCCGCACGGTGTTCGTTTTCTCGCAGGATTTTACCGTGTTCGGCGGCTCGCTGTCGGAAGCTCACGCCGCCAAGATCTGCAAAATCATGGACAAGGCGATGAGCGTCGGTGCGCCGGTGATCGGTCTCAACGATTCTGGCGGTGCGCGCATCCAGGAAGGGGTTGGATCGCTGGCGGGTTACGCCGACGTGTTTCAGCGCAACGTCAATGCCTCTGGCGTGATCCCGCAGATCTCGGCGATCATGGGCCCGTGCGCCGGCGGCGCGGTGTATTCGCCGGCGATGACCGATTTCATCTTCATGGTGCGCGATACTTCTTACATGTTCGTCACCGGCCCCGATGTGGTGAAAACCGTGACCCACGAAGAGGTCACCCACGAGGAGCTCGGCGGTGCGATGACCCACACAACCAAGTCGGCCGTCGCCGACGGCGCGTTCGAAAACGATGTGGACACGCTGCTGCAGCTGCGCCGATTCTACGATTTTCTGCCGATGAACAATCGCGAGCAGCCGCCGGTCTGGCCGACCGACGATCCGATCGACCGGGCCGAGGCTTCCCTCGACACGCTGGTTCCGCCGGATTCGACCAAGCCCTACGACATCAAGGAACTGATCGAAAAGGTGGTCGACGAAGGCGATTTCTTCGAGCTGCAGCCCGATCATGCCGCCAACATCGTGATTGGCTTCGGCCGCATGGCCGGCCGCACGGTCGGCTTCGTCGCCAATCAACCGATGGTGCTGGCCGGCTGCCTGGATATCGATTCATCGAAAAAGGCCGCGCGGTTCGTGCGCTTCTGCGACTGCTTCAACATTCCCATCGTCACCTTTGTCGACGTGCCGGGCTTTTTACCGGGCACGGCGCAGGAATATGGCGGCATCATCAAGCACGGCGCCAAGCTGTTGTTCGCCTTCGCCGAGGCGACGGTGCCGAAAGTCACCGTGATCACCCGCAAGGCCTATGGCGGCGCCTACGACGTCATGTCGTCGAAGCATATTCGCGGCGACCTCAACTACGCTTGGCCGACCGCCGAGATCGCCGTCATGGGACCAAAAGGCGCGGTTGAGATCATCTACCGCGAAGACCGCGACGATCCAGCCAAGATCGAAGCGCGCACCGAGGAATACCGGGCGCGGTTCGCCAATCCGTTCGTCGCTGCCCAAAAGGGCTTCATCGACGACGTTATCTATCCGCACAACACGCGCCGGCGCCTCTGCCGGGCGCTACAGCTGCTCGAAAACAAGCGGCTGGAGAACCCCTGGAAGAAGCACGACAACATTCCGTTGTAGGATAGGCGTTTAAATTAACGTCTACTCTTCGGCCGCGTAGAGGCGATAGACGGTCACGTTCTGTGCACGCCCGCGCACCTGGTGGTCGCCAATTTCGCTGAAGGTGATGCCGCTGTTTTCGCCCAGTGCGGCCTCGCCTTGTTCGCGCGTCGCCTTGCTGACCAGGACGATGCATTGGTCGCGCGTCTCGAAGTCCTTAGAAAGGGATTCCAGCCGCGAGGCGACATTTACCGTGTCACCGACGACTGTGTAGTTGACGCGGCTTTTGGACCCGATATTGCCGACGATCGCCGGCCCGGTGTGAATGCCAACCCGTACCGAAATGGCCGGCCTGTCGGTCGCCGTGCGTTGGAAGTTTTCCGCGACGATGGCCTCTTGAATCGCCGCGCCTGCGCGCAACGCCCGGGCGGCGTGGTCCGCGACTGGTTCAGGCGCGCCCCAGAACGCCATCAGACCGTCGCCCAAAAACTTATCGACGGTGCCACCCTCGGCTTCGATACAGTTCGCCAGAAGTTCGAAATGACGATTGAGCAGCGAGGCGGTTTGTTCGGCCGTCAACTCTTCGGCCAGGGTGCTAAAGCCGACGATGTCGGTAAACAGGATGGTGAGCTCCCGTTCGGTCGAGTGGGCCGCTTCGTCGGACCGCCGCATGAGTTGCAGCACCAGCGACTTCGGCACATAAGTCTCGAACCAGCGCAGCGCGCCAACCATTGTGTTGAAGGCGTCTGCCGCGTGCGACAACTCGCTTAAAAAGCTATCGGGTACCTTCGGCACGCTGGCCATGTCGAGCCCGCTCAAGGCGTCGGCGGCTGTCGCCAATTGGCCGATTTTCTTTTGCAGAAGCTGGGCGAACAGGTAGCCCGCAACGACCGCAATAATCAGAATTATCAACCCGACGATCGTGATGGTTCGCAGGCGGGTTACTTCGCCCGAGACATCGGCGGTGCGAAACTTAAGCCCGATCGTCCATGGCAGGGCGCCGAAGCGGCTGAT
>JBFKGW010000025.1:0-12325 GCA_041633145.1 Alphaproteobacteria bacterium | reverse complement strand
GCTGATGGCCGACCCCGGCCATGTCGATGGTATTTTGCGCGACGGCGCGGCGCGGGCCAACGCGATCGCTGAGCCGGTCTTGCGCGAAGTACACGAGATCGTCGGGTTTCTGAACCCTTAGCGACGCGCGACAGCGCTAGAGCAGGATGAGTTAAGTTCGGATCGAGATCGCTGAGACTGGCAGCAGTGGTCGCTCCGCCGACGCCCAACATCAACCATCATACTCGCGCTGCGACGCGAGTATCCATTTTCAATCACACGGGGCTGTGCCAGACACGAGCACAAAGGCCTGCGCGCGGCCCGGTCATGGATGCTCGGGTCAAGCCCGAGCATGACGATTGAGGGTGGTCTCGATGGCGGCGCCCCGGTGATCAAAGCAAATATCATCCCGCCCTAGTCGGGTAGTGCAAACACCTCCTGCGGCTCGGCGACCCCACGAAGTTGGTGTGCGCCCAAAGAGTGCAGCGCATCGGGGGCGACGGCGGCGACGCTGGCCGAAGCGGTGATCGGGTGGCCCAAATCAGAACCCAGTTTCTCTAGCCGCGCAGCGTGGTTGACGGCCGGGCCGATGACGGTGAAGTCGAGCCGGTCGGGCGCGCCGATATTGCCGTAATGGACCTCGCCCAGATGCACCGCCAGCCCGTAACGGATTTCCGGTAAGCCGGCGGCGCGCCGCTCGGCGTTGTGCGCCTTCAGGCGCTCGCGCGCAGCGCGGGTGGCGGCGAGCGCCTTGGCGCAGCTCGCCGCGGCGTTGCTATCGCTGCCGTCGGTTAGAGCGAAAATCGCCAGCATGGCATCACCGACGAACTTCAGCACTTCGCCGCCGGCTTCGGTCACCGCGCCGGCCATGATCTCGAAATAGTCGTTCAGCAGCGCCAGCAGTTGGTCGCTCGGCAGGCTATCGGTCAGGCCGGTGAACCCCCGCAGATCGCAATACCAGATGACCGCTTCGATAGTCTCGCCGCTGCCGCGCGTAATCGCGCCCGACAAAACGCGGTCGCCGGTGCGCCGACCCACATAGGTGCGCAGTACCTGACGGGCCGTACGGTACGCCGTTTCGGTCTCGACAATCGGCGCCATCGTATCGACAATTTCCTCCAGTCCGGCGATGTCGGCATCGCTGAAGCCGGCCGGCGCGTCGGTCTGAAAGGACATCGGGTTGCGGCTCCCGTCGGAGAATATCAGGGGCAGCGAGAAATAGTCGGTCATGCCCTCGCGCTTGAACTCTCGGAAAACCTCGAAGTCGAGTTCATCGTCGGACACGTCGAGACGCTGGCGAATCGGCACGCCGGTGATGCTGACCCGGGCCAGCGGATTGTCATTGAACTCCGGCGTCTCGGTCTGCTCCCAAGTGGCTGTAATTCTTTCCGTGCCGGCGCCGCGATGCCAGATATAAGCGGTGGCGGCGACCAGCGGATGCAGCGTGCGCACGCCGCAGAAAGCGCGGACGATGGGGATGCCGGCGTCGTTGATGCGCGCACATAACCGGTCGCCGAAATCGCTCATGTTGTGCACGGTGACGCGGCCGTCCTTCATTAGCCATTGAATAACCGGCGCCGCCTTGCTCATCGGCTCACGCATATTCCGGCAGGGTGAAAATTTCGTGCGGTTCGCGAACCCCGCGCAGGGCATGAAAGCCGAGCGACGTCACCGGCTCGTCGGCCGCCTCGGCGACCGCCGCGGAAACCAGAATCGGCCGGTCCATGGTGCGGCATAATTGCTCGATCCGCGCGGTATGATTGACCGCCGGCCCGATCACGGTGAAGTCGAGCCGGTTTGGCGCGCCGATATTGCCGTACACGACCTCGCCCATGTGCAACGCGATGCCATACCCCAGCGCGCGGAGGTTTTTCTCTTGGCGCTCGCTGTTGCGCTCTTCCAAGCGACGTACAGCCTCGCGTGCAGCGCCGACCGCGGCTTCTGCCGCGCCGCTCGCCCCGCCATAGTGGTCGAGGGGAAAAATCGCCAACACCGAATCGCCGATGAATTTGAGCACTTCGCCGCCATGCGCCTCGATGGCGCCGACCACGCGCTCGAAGTGATCATTGAGAATGCCGAGCAGGACTGGCGGCGCCAACTCGTCCGACATGGCGGTGAAGCGGCGCAAATCGGAAATCCACAATGCCGCTTCGATGGTCTCGTTGACGCCGCGGTAAACGGCACCATTGAGAACGCGCTCGCCGGTATTTTGGCCGAGATAGGTGTCCATCAGATTGCGCGAAATGTCGCGCGTGGCGAGAATTTCCAGCACCAGGGAAAAGGTCGGCATGATCGCCTGGAGCCGCTCGACTTGGCGATCGGTAAAACCGCCGGGCGCCTTCGTCGCCCAGGAGCAGGCGTAGGAGCGGCCATCGCTGAACGGGATTGGCAGAATCAGATAGTCGGTGACGCCTTCCTCGTCCAGGTCGGTCAGGATGGGAAAGTCGCGCGGGCAATCGGGATCGGCGAGCCGCCGCCGCAGGCCGGGTGAGCCCTCGAAGATCACCCGTACCGGACTGCGCTGATAGGATTCGCCCGACTGTGATTGGTGATCGCTGTTGAACATCGAAAGTTCTGCTTGGCCGGCCTGCCACACGTAGCCGCTGACGGCGATCTGCGGGTGCAGCGTGCGCATAACGATACTGACCCGCTCGAGCGGCATTCCGTTGGCGACAAAGCGGTTACAAACTTCGGTGACCAAGCTGGGGATGCCGTCGACGTAGCGGCCGAAATTCTCCACCCAATCGAAAACCGGACAGTCGTTGTTTGACGGCACCGCTATTGGGGTTGCCTGGGCGGCAACGTCGGGCCCCGCTGTCATGCCTGCCTCGATTGCGCCGGCGCGACGGCGACAATATCCGGCCTCTGATCGCCGGCGGAAGAATCCAAAACAATCATCGTTAAGCCTCTGATTCTATTTACCAACTTGGAATAACCGTTATTCGGCGACAAATTGTCGCCGCCTTGATTTGTTTGGAAAATAGTCCACATACGCGCTATTAGAAGTTGGGGCACCGAACATCCCTAAACAAGGCCACCGGCAAGTAGCGTCGACAACGCCGCGGGAGATAGCGAACCGTGTTCATCCAGACCGAAGAGACGCCGAACCCGGCGACCCTGAAATTTCTTCCCAGTCGCGAGGTTATGCCGGTGGGGACTGCCGATTTTCCCACCCGCGAAGCGGCGGCACGCTCGCCGCTGGCAACGCGCTTGTTCGGTGTTCCCGATGTCGCGGCGGTCTTCCTCGGGGCCGATTTTATCACCGTCACCAAGGCGCCGGAGGTCGACTGGCAAGCTCTTAAACCAGCGGTGTTGGGCGCGATCATGGAGCATTTTACCTCCGGCGAGCCGGTCATTCGCGAAGCCGCCGGACCGGCGCACGCCAGCGGCGACGGTGATAACGATGAAATCGTGTCGCAAATTGTCGAATTGCTCGACACCCGGGTTCGCCCGGCGGTCGCTATGGACGGCGGCGATATTGTGTTTCATGGTTTTGAAGATGGAGTGGTCTACCTGCACATGCAGGGCGCGTGCTCCGGCTGCCCGAGTTCGACGGTCACGCTGAAAATGGGCATCGAGAACTTGTTACGCCATTACGTGCCCGAAGTTCAGGAGGTCCAAGCCGTCCCGTAAGAGGCGGCCGGTTGGGGGAATAATCAGACGGCCGCCGAACGGCGACGGCCGCCAAATCACCGAAATTCAGACACATTTTCGTGCGCCTCTGCCCGCACCGTGAAGACTAACAGGCAAGTTTAGCAAGGGCCGACATGGGCATAGTTAGATATTACCAACAGGGTTCGCTGGCGTTGATGGCGGTGAGTGTGATCGCGTTGTACGGCGCCGCTGTTTTGTTTCCCGGCGAACGCCAGCAGAAATCGGACCCAGCATGGATCGACCTGCCGGAAATTAAAGCCCCGGCGCCCAGAGCAGCGGCAAGAATGGCGGTCGTCGTAAAGCCTTTGTCCAATATGGTGGCGAAGCCGAAACAACCGGCAAAACTTGCGGTTGCTACATTACGCGACCGTTTCGATGCGGCGTCGTTCAGATTGGACTCGGTTCGGCAAGGCGATCAAGCGGTACCCCGGCTGTTTGTCGCGAACTTGCCGCACGATTTCAAATCGCTGGCCAATGTCGGGGAGCGCAAGCGGACCTTTTTTAAGCTGGTGCTGCCGTTGGCCCTCAAGGTGAACGAGGAAATTCTCGCCGACCGCCATCGATTGTTGCTGTTGCAAAAAAAGGTGCTGGCCGGGCGCAAACTTTCGCAGGACGAAAACGCATGGCTGGCCGAATTGGCGGCGCGTTATGACGCCGCCCCCGACGACTTGGCCGAGCTGGTCCACCGGGTCGACGTCATTTCGCCCGCGTTGGTGCTTGCCCAATCGGCCGAAGAAAGCGGCTGGGGGCGCTCCCGCTTCGCCGTGAAGGGAAACGCCCTGTTTGGGCAGCGGACCTGGGATAAGGGTGCGGGCATCGTGCCGCAGCGGCGCGATGACGGGCGCCAGCACGAAGTGCGCGCGTTTCCCTCGCTCCTCGAGAGCGTGCGCAGTTACGCGCGGAATTTGAACGGCCATCCCGCTTACGAGGATTTTCGCGCGCGCCGTGCCGAAATGCGCACGCGCGAAGGCGAACTGGACCCTTACCGATTAATCGAAACGCTCACGGCCTACTCCGAACGCCGCGAGCGCTACGTTCGAACCATCCAGAAAATCCTGCGCGTCGATAACCTGCAAGAGTTGGAAAACACCCAACTCGAAAGCCGGCCGATCGAAACGACTCAGATATTTCCGCGTTCCAGCCGGCGCTAACGCGCCAACAGGCTACGGCTTCGGCACGTAATAGAGCATGCCGAGCCAGCGCCAGCGGCCGTCGGGGCCCGGCGCGGTGCAATTGATACGCGCCCGCCCAGCGGAGAGGTTGCGAGCCAACCGTACCTCGACGCGCGGCCCCAACCGCTCCATTCTGAGCTTTCCTTGATCGCCGGCATAACACGTCAGGCCGCTCAACTGTCCCGCATCTTTTGTCAGCGTGAACCCAAACAGAGGCGGATTTTTCGTCAGGGTCGGATTGAGCGGCGACAAGTCGGTATGGGGTACTGGCAGGGCGTTGGCGACCAGCTTGAACCGCTTCAGGTCGCCGAAATTTTCGTTCAGCGCGAACCGTGGCATGTAGTAACGATCCGATGAGGTGTGCAGCGCACCCGAATGTTGGCCGAAGGCGTCGGTAAACCCGGCTTCTTGGACGATCTTTTGGATGCTGACACTGGCTTCACCGAACGGGTAGGCGAACAACGTCGGCGCGGCGCCAAGTTCTTGCTGGAACCGCTCGTTCGATAGACGGATATCCTCACGATTGCGCGCGTCTCGGTTGGCCGGCATGTGCAAATGCGATGCCGTTTGGCTGCCGATAGTCACGCCGTTGTCGCGCAGGTCGCGAATTTGGTCCCAGCTCATGTAGCTGGCGAACTTGCGGTCGATCGCATCGGTCGCGACGAACAGAGTAAATGGAAACCCGGCGCGGCGCAGGCGCGGCCACGCCTCGGTGTAGACCGACAAATAGGCGTCGTCGATCGTGATGCCGACGGTGCGCTCGGGCAGCGGCCGGCCGGCGCGCAAGGTGGCGAGAATTTCGGGGATGGAGAGGACGGTATAGGCGCCCGACTGCAGTTCTTCAAGATGGGCGTCGAACTGATCGAGGCGAATATTGGTCGCCGGGTGGGCGCTTTCGCCAAACCGGTGATACATCATGATAACTGCAGATTCGGCCGCCTGCGCCACCGGCGGGCCCGACAGCAGGGTCAGCAGACCTATCGCGGCGGCGACGAACTTTTTATGCATGCCGGTTTTGATCACTGGAGCTTTGTCCCACAGTTGCTCGCGCGGCCGAATCGTCGAGGAACCGGTACCACGGCAACGTACTCTTTTGCCGATTTATATCGCAAGTCGATCCTTAGCGTGGCGCCATCATCGGCTTCGGCAAGGCGCTGTCGGCGATCAACGGATAGCGCCGGCTATCGAACAACTGATAGTGCCACCACTCCTTGCTGTAGAAATCCCAGCCGGCCGCCGTCATCAAGCCCAGCAGCAGCATGCGATTACGCTGTGCGGTCACCGATACGCCGCTTGCCGCGTGGTGGGATAACGGCGTGAACGCATCGAACGGCGTGCCCATATCGAGAAGCTCGCCATGGCGGTCGAGTAAGCTCACATCCACCGCCGCGCCTCGGCTGTGCGGTGAGCCCCTTCGCGGATCGGCCAGAAATTCGGGGTCGGGCGTGTGGTTCCACAGGACCCATTGCGCCTCGGACGGCCGCAACGCATCGAAAATACACAAGCGCAAGCCAAACCGGCCGGCCAATTCCACGGCTCGTGCGAGCCGCTCTGTGGCATCTTCGTTCAAATAGCAATGGACCGCGGTATAGATCGGCGTACCGGTGAAGTTACGCTCGGTGGCGTAGCACAGGTCGATCTCGACGCCATGGGATTTCGCTGTAATTTCGACGATCGACAAGGACGCCGTCTCCCGCTTTGACTATGCGCGTGGGCCCGGCGATGGTAGATCGTGCCCGTGATTCGTCCAACGAACCTGGCCGATCGCATGAGAGCGGCCTGCAGTCCGCTGAAATGGAATTGGCAATGACCGGGCGAGACGCGCCGACCATATTGGCCCTCGATTCCGCCGCCGGTGCCTGTTCGGCGGCGTTGTACGCCGGTGGCGCGGTCCAGCGGCGTGAATGGGCGGCGATGTTGCGCGGGCATGCCGAAGCGCTGATGCCGATGGTCGCCGCGGTGATGGCTGATACCGATTATGACAGCCTGGACGCGATTGCTGTAACGGTCGGTCCGGGCGCCTATACGGGTTTGCGCATCGGTTTGGCGACGGCGCGTGGTTTGGCGCTAGCCGCTCAGTTGCCGGTCATCGGGGTGAGTAGTTTTACCGCCGTCGCGCGCGGCGCGCGCGCAGCCGGGGCGCCGCCAGGCCCGATGCTGGTAGTGCTGGAGACCAAGCGAGCCGATCTGTACGCACAAACCCTCGATGCGAGCTTAGCGCCGGTTAGCGAACCAGCCTGCCTGGATCCCGAGGCAATCGCGGCGGCTTACCCGGAGCTGTGGTCGCAAGCTGTGCCGGTCGTCGTCGCCGGCGACGCGGCGCCACGGGTACTCGCCGCGCTGCCTGAGCGCCATCGCGTCGTGGCGGCGCCGGGAGACGGCCTGGCCGATGCCGCCATCGTCGCCGCCGAGGCAGCCGAACGACTGCTGGCCGATCCTGCATCTCGCGATATGCCGTTGCCGCGACCGGTCTATCTGCGGCCGCCAGATGTTTCGCCGCCGGCGGCCGATCGCCACCGCTTGCGTTAAGGTTCGGCGACGTGACGATCACCTCTGGATGGCGGATCGAAGAAGCGGCAAACCACGACACGATCGCCGAAGTGCTCGCCGAGATGCACGCTGCTTGTTTCGCCCGGTCGTCGCAGGAGCCCTGGTCGGCCAAAGCAATCGCGACACTGCTCGATACACCAAATACCGTCGGATTCATCGCGCTTACGCCTGAAGACGAAGCGAGCGGCTTTATCATCGGTCGCAGTGCCGCCGCGGAAATCGAAATATTGACCTTGTGTGTGGCTCCAGCGTTCCGCCGACAAGGTGTTGCGACTACCTTGATCGGCAAATTGGCAGATACACTCTCACCGGGCAGCCGAATCCTACTCGAAGTGGCGGTCACCAACCGGGACGCTCAAAAGCTATACGAAAGGCTTGGGTTTCGCGAAGTGGGTCGCCGCCCGGGCTATTATCGGCGGGACGGAAATGCCGTCGACGCCTTAATTCTCGGGCGTGTCGAAAACCGTTGAGGCGCAACCGATTACTTTAAATCGTATGAAATAATTGAACTTTTTGGAGTATTGATAAAAAACATAGTAGACCGTTGAGAAAACGTGAGCGTTACCTATATAATTTAAGAACTAATCGTGAAGAGGCATACCGAATGACCGATCAAAATAATTCTGCTGAATTACTCAAGCTAACCGCGGAAATTGTCGCCGCGCACGTATCGAACAACACATTGCCTGCGTCAGAACTGCCGCAGCTGATTTCGCAAGTGCACGCCAGCCTCTCGGCCACCGGAAAGGCGGCAAGTACCGAAGAGCGGCCAGCGCCGGCGGTGCCGGTGAAAAAGTCGGTGATGCCAGACCACATTGTGTGCCTGGAAGATGGCAAGAAACTGAAGATGTTAAAACGCCATCTGAAAACGTCTTACGACCTGACACCGGAGCAGTATCGCGAGCGGTGGGGCCTGCCAGCGGACTATCCGATGGTTGCGCCAAACTACGCAAAGCGGCGTAGCGCGCTGGCGAAAGAAATCGGCCTCGGCAAGCGCGGACGCGCCGGCAAATAAACTTACCCGAGCGCGACAACGGGAAAAGTTCGGCCGGCAGTCGCCGATTGACAAAAATTGCATTATATTAACGGTTGGCGTGCGTTGTTCGTCTGGCTGTGACAGGAGCTGTCGGGGCCACACGGCATTGCCATATGGGGAGGGGCATGCAGTCGCGAATTGAGCGGATATGCGCCGACAAAGGCCTCAAAATGACCGACCAGCGCCGCACCATCGCGCAGGTCTTGTCGGAGAGTGCCGATCATCCCGACGTCGATCAGGTCTATCAACGAGCGATTGAGCTCGATCCGCGAATATCGATCGCCACCGTCTACCGGACGGTCCGGCTTTTCGAAGAAGCCAATATTTTGGAGAAGCATGATTTTGGCGATGGCCGGGCGCGCTACGAAGAAGCGTCGAGCGAACACCACGACCATCTGATCGATATCAAAACCGGCGAGGTTATCGAGTTCTACAACCGTGATATCGAGGTGCTGAAAGAAAAAATAGCCAAAGAACTTGGCTACGATTTGGTCGATCACCGGCTCGAATTGTACGCGACGCCTTCGGCGGCCAAAGATAAAGATAAGGACGTATCTTCGTGAGCCGCAGCCGCCGCGGCACTAATTTCCACCCTGTTTGTGTCGTTTGATGACATGACAGTCGTAAGCGATCGCCCACCGCCGGCGGCATCCGACATCGATGACGCGCTCAAGGCCCTCCAAACCGACCGGCTCAGTTTGCGCTTGGCGAAGACCGACGCCGATATCGACGCCGCGCAAGCGCTGCGCTATCGCGTTTTTTATCAGGAAATGGCGGCCAAACCCTCGGCTGAAATGGCGCGCCTAAAGCGCGACTTTGATCAATTCGACGACGTTTGCGACCACCTTTTGGTGATCGACCATACGATCGGCGACGACGCTGACGCGGTGATCGCAACCTATCGGCTGCTGCGCGGCTCGGTGGCGAAATCGTTCGGGCGTTTCTACACTGCCGGCGAATACGACATAAAAAACCTTTTTGGCTTGCCGGGAGAAATGCTCGAACTCGGCCGCTCGTGTGTGGATGCCGGGAGCCGCGATCGGCCGACCATGCAGCTGCTCTGGCGCGGCATCGCCGCCTATGTGTTCCACCACGACATATCGCTGATGTTCGGCTGCGCCAGCCTGCATGGCACGGATCCAAGCGCGTTGGCGGTGCCGCTGAGCTACCTCTATCATTTCCATTTGGCGCCGCCGGCCTTGCGGACCCGGGCGTTGCCCGAACTTTACGTCGATATGAATTTTCTGCCGGCGGACGAAATCGACCCGAAAACGGCCTTGGTGAACCTGCCGCCGCTGGTAAAGGGTTATCTGCGCCTAGGCGGGTTCGTTGGCGACGGGGCGGTGGTCGATGAGCAGTTCAACACCACGGACGTATGTGTCGTGGTCAAGACGGATCTGGTGACCGAAAAGTACTCGCGACACTATCGCCGCACCGCCTCCGACGCAGGGACGGCTCCGGCGGCTGACCCTGGTTGAGCGGCGGACACGACGATGACGCAAGCGATTGCAGCAACGGTGATCTCGTCGCAGGTCACTGCGGTGTTTCGAGCCTTCCTCTACGTCACGTTGACGGTCGCGCTGATCCCGGTGCAGGCGGTCGCCTTGCTGCTTCGCTTGCCGCTCTCGCGGCGCCTGCCGATGTGGTACCACCGCATCTGCTGCCGGCTGCTCGGCATCCGGCTCGAAGTTTTCGGCCGCCGATCGCGCGCGCGTCCGACGCTGTTCGTGGCGAACCATACCTCATACTTGGATATCGCGATCTACGGCGCATTGATCCCTGGCTCTTTCGTCGCCAAGGCGGAAGTCGCGAAATGGCCGCTGTTCGGATTGTTGGCCAAGTTGCAGAGATCGGTCTTTGTCGACCGCCGGGTCCGCACCTCTCACGTACAAGCCAGTGAAATCGGCCGCCGCTTGGAAGCCCGCGATAGCATGATCTTATTCCCCGAAGGCACCAGCGATGACGGCAACCGGGTGTTTCCGTTTAAAAGCGCGCTATTTGCCGTGGCCGAAATGAAACCGCGCGGCAATCCGCTCGTCGTGCAGCCGGTCTCGCTAACCTATTCGCGTCTCGACGGCATCCCGATCGGCCGCCACTTGCGTCCCTTCTTCGCCTGGTACGGCGATATGGACCTGATTAGCCATGCGAGCCAGCTTATCGGCTTGGGCCGGCTAACTGCGACGGTGAGCTTCCACGATCCCGTTACCATCGAAGAGTTCGAGTCGCGCAAGGCATTGTCGGCCTATTGCTACGAAACTATCGCGCACGGCCACGCCGATGCTTTGGCGGGTCGCTTACAGCCGCAAGTCGGTGCGGCGGGGCGCTGGGATTGGATCCGCTGGCGCCGCCGCCCGCGGCTGCGTGATTTGCGCGGTCGCCGCCGAGCCCCGGGGCGCAACGTCCGGCCTAAACTGCGCCGCCGCCGGGTTGACTCCGACCAAGCGAACGCTTAGGTGTGAAATTAACATGAATTACAGGGCCTTGGCTGCGAATCTTGGAAACTCTTCCTATTCGGTTTAGCGCCGCAATTTGGCGATTGGCATAACGCGCGTGGCCAAGAAACTCTTCATCAAGACATACGGTTGCCAGATGAATGTCTACGACTCCGCCCGCATGGCGGACGTCCTGGCGCCGCTTGGCTATGCCACGAGCGAAACGCCCGATGAGGCGGATATGGTTATTTTGAATACTTGCCATATCCGCGAGAAGGCGAGCGAGAAGGTCTATTCGGAACTTGGCCGACTGCGCCGGCTGAAAGAACGCCGGACAGCGTCGGGCGAGGGCATGGTGATCGCCGTTGCCGGTTGCGTGGCGCAGGCCGAAGGCGAAGAGATCCTGCGCCGTGCGCCCTATGTCGACATTGTTTTGGGGCCGCAGACCTACCACCGCTTGCCCGAAATGGTCGCCCGCGCGAGCCGGGCTGCGGGCGGAATTGGCGCGGTTGGCCGCGGGGTGCTCGATACCGAGTTCCCGGTGTCGAACAAGTTCGATCATTTGCCGGGTGAAAGCGCGCCGCAGGGCATCTCGGCTTTCCTGTCGGTCCAGGAAGGCTGCGACAAATTCTGTACGTTTTGCGTGGTTCCCTATACCCGCGGTGCCGAGTTCTCGCGCCCGGTGGCGCAGGTTTTGGCCGAGGCTCGGCGGCTGGTGGATCAGGGGACCCGCGAAATCACGCTGCTCGGCCAAAACGTCAACGCCTATCATGGTGCCGACGAAGGCGGCCGCGAAGCGGGACTTGGCGAGTTGATTTGGCGGCTGTCGGAGATCGAAGGCTTGGCCCGCATTCGCTACACGACGAGCCATCCCCGCGATATGGACGCCGCCTTGATCGCTGCCCACGGCGAGCTCGACAAAATGATGCCGTACTTGCACTTGCCGGTTCAGTCGGGCAGCGACCAGGTTTTGGCGGCGATGAACCGCCGCCACACGGCCGATGATTATCGCGCCACGATTGCCGCACTTCGGCAGTCGCGGCCCGACATCGCCTTAAGCTCCGACTTCATCGTAGGCTTTCCTGGCGAAACCGACACCGACTTCGAGGCGACGCTCGACCTGGTGCGCGAGACAGGATTTGCCCAGGCCTATTCGTTCAAATACAGCGTTCGGCCAGGGACGCCGGCAGGCATTGTGGAAAACCAGGTTCCGGATCCAGTCAAAGAAGAGCGCTTGGCGGTGTTGCAAGACTTGTTGCAACAGCAGCAAAACGACTTCAATGCGGCTACGGTTGGACGCACGATTCCCGTCCTGTTTGAGCGCACGGGCCGGCGGGCCGACCAGCTTGTCGGTCGCAGCCCATACAATCAGGCGGTGCATGTGACGGCGCCGGGCGCGGTTTTGGGCGCGATCGCCGACGTTAGAATTGATTCATGTTTATCCCATAGTCTAGCTGGTGTGCTTACCGAGAGCGCCGAGCCGGTGTATCTCGGCTCGGCGC
>JBFKGW010000024.1:0-12500 GCA_041633145.1 Alphaproteobacteria bacterium | reverse complement strand
CATCTCGAAGCCGCCGTAGATCATGCGCTTGCCGTCGAACGGCATGGGATTGGTATCCGGCTGCAGGCGCGGGTCGGCCATGGCCTTCTGCATCGCTTCGTTGCGTACGTCGCGCGACGGCCAGATGATCCACGAAAAGACCACCGTCTCGTCGTCCTGGCATTTGACCGCCATGGGAAACGAAGTGACTTCTCCGGCGGGAACATCGTCGCCCCAGCATTCGACGAGCTTTAGCGCGCCGTATTCCTTGAATACAGCGGCCGCAGCCCGCGAATGTTTTTCGAAGGCCTCACGATTGGCCGTCGGCACCGCGGCGACGAATCCGTCAACGTAGGTCATCGACTTCGCCTGTTCCGTTTTGAGCGCAGAAATCAACGCCCACCGGTAGCCGCCGATGAACCGTCAGTCGTTGGCCAGCAGGTGAATCAGGCTCGAGGTGTCCCAGCGGTTGCCGCCGCGTGCCTGCACGTGGGCGTAGAACTGGTCGACCAGCGCGGTCATCGGTAGCCGCGCGTTGTTTTTGTCGCCTTCGGCAAGGATGATCGCCAAATCCTTGCGCATCCAGTCGACGGCGAAGCCGTAATCGAACTTGCCAGCGACCATGGTCTCCCAGCGGTTTTCCATCTGCCACGATTGCGCGGCGCCTTTGGAGATCACCTCGATCACTTTGGCCATGTCGAGGTCGGCCTTGAGGCCGAAGTTGATCGCCTCTGACAGGCCTTGCACGACGCCGGCGATGCAGATCTGGTTGACCATCTTGGCCAATTGGCCGCTGCCGGCATCGCCGATGCGCTCGCAGGCGCGCGCGTAGCAATCGATCACCGGCTTGGCGCGCTCGAAAACATCAGCGTCGCCGCCGACCATCACCGTCAGCGCGCCGTTCTCGGCGCCAGCCTGGCCGCCCGAAACCGGCGCGTCGAGGAAGCCGAAGCCGCGCTCGCCAGACTCTTTGTAGAGCTCGCGCGCCAGATCGGCCGATGCCGTCGTATTGTCGACGAAGATGGCGCCCTCAGCCATGCCGTCGAACGCGCCGTCGTCGCCCAGCGTGACGCTGCGCACATCGTCGTCGTTGCCGACGCAGGCGAATACGATATCGACGCCTTCGGCGGCGGCACGCGGTGTTGGTGCGGTCTGTCCGCCATGTTGGGAGACCCAGGCATCGGCCTTCGCACTGGTCCGGTTGTAGACCGTTACCTCGTGCCCGCCCGCTGCCAAATGGCCGGCCATGGGGTATCCCATAACACCGAGCCCGATGAATGCCACTTTGCTGCCGTCAGCCATCGCTTGGTTTTCCTCCCTTATCGTCAGCCAGGATCGATTGTACGCGCCGCCAGGATACCTCGTCGCAGGCGTTGAGCAGATTGCCCACCGGATGCGCCACATCATAACGGCTGCCGTCGAGCAACGCACTGTATCCGCCGGCTTCGCCGATCATCAGGCTGCCGGCCGCATGATCCCACGGCATCAGTTTGGTGTAGGCGCTGAAGCGGCGCTCGCCGCGCAGAACCTGGATGTATTCGTGACCGGCACAATTGGGCCGATAGACGTCGTCGATGAAGCTCGCGTCGCGCTCGGCCCGGTCGAATAGATGTCGCGCGGCGACACCGTCGCACCGCTCGGGTGCTGCCGGCGCGCCCAAGTGGACAGGCTCCGCATCGACGGTCACACCGGCGCCTTGTTCGACTTGCGCTAAGGTCTCTCCGACCGGTTCGTAGATCCAGCCGGCAACCGTGTCGCCGCTGTACACGAGGGCAACGATAATCGCAAAAATGTCGCGCCCTTTGGTGAAATTGTGGGTGCCGTCGATCGGATCGATCACCCAAACCGGTCCCTCGTCCGACAAGCGGTCGAATAGGCTGCGGTCAGCGTAGACCGCTTCCTCGCCGACCACGCTGCTGCCAGGCAGCAGCATCGGCAACTCGCGGCTGAGCCATTTCTCCGTTTCGAGGTCGGCGACTGTGACCAGTTCGCCGTGGTCTTTTTCGATGATCTCACTTTCCGCAAGTCTAAGGTGCCGCGGTAGGATCAGCTCGACCGCGACCTGGCGCAGCAACTCGGTGACTTTTGCGATATCGACCGGCGATCCGGGCGTACGGCGCGCCACCTTTAGTCGGTTCCGGCTGCGTCGAGCTGGCGCTGTGCCAGCCGGGCCCGGTCGGCCGGGCTCAGGCGAACGCGAACGTGCGCGGTCATTTGGCGATCGTCGCGCGTGAGGACGTCGCCGCGCTGGTAGAGCCACGCCAACGTCGCGCCATCGGACAGCGGAATATCGACTTCGGTGACCGTGTGGTGCATCGACAGTTGCGCCTCGATGAGCTGCAGCAATTCCTGACACCCCTCCCCGGTCAATGCCGATACGCTGATCGCGTCGGCGCGGCGCACCGTTTTGTTGGCCAGAACCTGACGTTCCGCGTGGTCCAACAGGTCGATCTTGTTGAGCACCTCGACGACCGGCGGCACATCTTCGCCAGCCACACCGGCATCGTCGAACAAGCCGGCCAGGATGGCGTTGACGTCGGCGCTTTGGGCATCGGTCTCCGGGTGCGCGATATCGCGCACATGCAGCACCAGATCGGACGCTACAACTTCTTCTAGGGTGGCCCGAAAGGCGGCGACCAGGTGCGGCGGCAGGTCCTGAATGAAGCCGACCGTGTCCGACAGGATGACCGTCTGGCCCGACGGCAGGGCCAGCGAGCGCATGGTGGGATCCAAAGTCGCAAACAGCATGTCCTCGGCCAACACGTCCGCCTTGGTGAGGTGATTGAACAGGGTCGACTTGCCGGCGTTGGTGTAGCCGACCAGCGACACCACCGGATACGGCACGCGTTGGCGGGCGGCGCGATGGAGGCCGCGGGTGCGGCGCACCTGTTCCAACTGTCGCTTGAGCTTGGCGATCCGCTGGTCGATCAAACGGCGGTCGATTTCGAGCTGGCTTTCACCAGGCCCGCCGAGGAAACCGGCACCACCGCGCTGGCGCTCGAGATGGGTCCACGACCGCACCAGCCGGCTGCGCTGGTACGACAACGCCGCTAGATCGACTTGGAGTATGCCTTCGCGCGTGCGCGCGCGGTCGCCGAATATTTCCAGAATCAGACCGGTACGGTCGATCACCTTGGCGTTCCACGCGCGCTCCAAATTGCGCTGCTGGACCGGCGTTAACGCGGCGCCGACGATGACCAATTCGGCGCCGAACTGGTCGATACGCTCGGCGAATTCGGCGACAATGCCCGAGCCGAACAATGTTGCCGGGCGTGGCTTGGCGACGCCAACCACCCGGCCTTCGACAACCTCGACACCGATTGCCGCCGCCAAGCCGACGGTTTCGGCGAGCGCCGAGGCTGCCGAGCGGTGCTCGGTGGACAGGGTACGCAGGTCCGGCTGAAGGACGACCGTCTGGGTTGGCCGGGTGCCGTTCGGCGGTAGATCGTGACCGTTTGCAGTAACCAAAGCCGGTGCGTTACTCCGCCGCCTCGGCTTCTTCGGTTTCCGGTTCGAACAGTTGCACCGGCGCCGACGGCATTATCGTCGAGATCGCGTGTTTGTAGACAAGTTGCGAATGGGCATCCCGGCGCAAAAGCACGCAGAAATTATCGAACCACGTAACGACACCTTGCAGTTTTACGCCATTCACCAGAAAGACCGTAACCGGAACCTTGGTCTTTCGAATGTGATTTAAAAAAACGTCTTGGACGTTTTGAGATTTCTCCGCAGCCATGTTGTTAACCTCGGCCTGTCTTATTGTTGTTATCGATGACGGTGTTATCCGCTTGATCAATTTCCCCCGGCGTTGGCTTATATTTTTTGTTGCCCTATAGCTTAGGTGATGAGCGGAAGAATTCCAGTGTTAGCTGGAAAAAAAACATCCGCTCAACTCAAAAGGGAACCGATTGGGGCCGCCTCCTCCATGAAGCGAACATAGCGTTCATGTAAGGCAATTGTAAGACCTCCGGGTTTGCCATTGGCGATAACCGTATCGTCGATTTGTGTCACCGGTGTCACAAAGTGTGAGGAGTTGCTCATAAACGCCTCTTTTGCCTGGTAGGCCTCGGTCACCGTGAAGGGGCGTTCGTCCACAGTGTAGCCCAGTTCGCCGGCCAGCCGGAGGATCGCCTGGCGGGTAATGCCGGCGAGGATGCGGGGGCCGGTCGGCTGGGTGATCAAGGTGTTGTCGGCCGTCACGATCCAGGCGTTCGACGACGTCCCCTCGGTAATCACGTCGTCGCTGTCGACCATCCAGGCCTCGTAGGCATCGGCTTCGGCGGCCGCCTGCTTGCCTAAAATATTAGGCAGCAGCGCGATGCTCTTGATGTCGCAGCGCGCCCAACGAATATCCGGGATAGTCAGCACTTTAACGCCGTCGTCGAGCATCTCTTGGGGAAATTCGGGAATCGCGCGCGCGGTCATGACCACGGCGGGTTTGGCGGTACGGGGAAATTTGTGGTCGCGCGGCGCGACGCCGCGCGTAACCTGGATGTACAACAACCCGGTCGTCATGCGATTGCGCCGGACCACCTCGCGCATCACCAGTCGCATTGCCGCTCGCGCCATCGGCGGCGCGATCGCAAGCTCGCCGAGCGAGCGGTCGAGCCGATCCAGATGCGGCAGTTCGTCGATCAGCCGGCCGCGATAGGTGTTGACGACCTCGTAAGCCCCGTCGGCGAACTGATAGCCGCGGTCCTCGATGTGCACGACAGCGCGACGGTGGGGCACATAAGCGCCGTTGACGTAGGCGATACGCGGCATGGGGCGAACTCCGAGGCGGTAAAGAATCGATCCGTTCGGCGCAGTATAGCGTTGGCCACGGGTATTTTTAGTTGAAACCGTTCGGCGGAAAACCGGCCCTACGCTGCCTTCTCGATGCCCTGCCTGATTGGCAAACAGAGCGTCGCGCTGGTGCCGCGATGCAAGGTGCTCTCGATCGCGAAAGTACCTTCGTGGGCTTCCGCGAGCGCTTTGCACAGGGCCAGACCGAGGCCGGCGCCGCCGCATTGAACTTGCCCCGGGGCCGCACCCTGATTGAACGGCTCCATCACCGCCTCGAGTTCTTCGGCGGCAATGCCAATGCCGGTATCGGTGACCACAATCTTCAGGCAGTCGCCTAACTTTTCAGTATGGCTCGGCGAGGCGCTGACGGTGACCAGACCCCCTGCGGGCGTAAACTTGACCGCGTTGGTCAGCAGGTTGAGCAGGATCTGGCGCAGTTTGAGTTCGTCGGCGCGTGCCGACGACACCTGCTTGTCGATGTTCACGGCTACCGTGATTTTTTTCGCATCGATCTGCTGCGACACCATGCGCAGGGCGTCGTCGATGATGTCGGTGATGCTGACGTCGCTGAATTGCACCTGAATGGTGCCCGACTCGATCTTGGCCATATCCAGTACGTCATTGATGATGTCGAGCAAGTGCACGCCGCTTTTGCGGATATCTTCGATATAAGTGCGATGGCGAAGGTCGCCGTGCGAGCCGGCCAACTCTTCGCCCAGCAATTCGGAAAAACCGATAATTGCGTTGAGCGGCGTGCGAATCTCGTGGCTCATGTTGGCCAGGAATTTCGTCTTCGCCCGTTCCGCGGCGGCAAGCTCGAGGTTGCGTTGCCGCAGGCCCTCTTGCGCTTCGCGAACCTCCGAAATATCGGCGATGGTGGCGTAATAACGAAGTGGCTGATCACGATCGTTGGTCAAAATGCCGGCGTTCACGTAACTGGGCACCGGGCTGCCCGCGCCCGTGCGCAGCGTCGCCTCGCCCGAATACCTGTCTTGGGCGAGCAGGCCCTTCAGATTAAGCAGCTTGCCGTCGCTACCAGGTAGTTCGAAGCAAGGCAGGCCCTTACCTTGCATTTCCATCATCGATTTACAGCCGCACAGGGACAGCGCGGCCTGGTTCGCGTAAATCAGCATTCCCGCTTCGTTGCACGCGACGATGGCGACGCTGGTCTCGTTCACCATGGCGTTGAGCATCGCGAGTTCTTCGCGATGGGTCCGCGATATGCGAACCAATAGACGGTTTAACGCGCGAACCAATTCGCCCATTTCATTGTGGCGCGTGTAGTTGGGCCCGTAGGTATCGGCCTGGGCGGGATCGTCGCAGGCAGCGACCACCGCGTTGCGCACTTGCAGCATCGGCGTGAGGATGGAGCAGCCCAAGACAACCATTGCGCCGCCGCTGACGAACACCGAAATCATTAAAACCAGTAAGGCAATCCGCACGATGAAGGAAATAAGCTCGCCATCGATCGAAGAGGCATCGAGGCGCATGACCACATCGCCGGTTAGACCGGTGTAGGCGCGCGGCCACTGAACGTCGTAGCGGCTGCCGTTTTCAGTTCGCGAGCGGCCGGTGATGAACCGGCCGAGGCGGCTTTCGCTGGTGGGCGCCACATCGCCGTTCAGATTCGGCCGTTCCCCGAACACGGCGATCGGTTGGCCGTCGGAGCCCAACAGGACACCGCCGCGGATCGGCGTTGCGCGCGCCAGCGGCGCTTCAAACCGCTCGAGATCGGCGCTGGTGGCCTCACTGCCATGAACTTCGACCACCGCGGCCAGCGCGTTCAGGCTCGATTCTTCGAGACGAAGCAACAAGTCCCGTTCGAAGGAGCGCACCGATGGGATCAGAATCGCGCCTTCTATTGCGACGATGCTCAAAAACACCGCGATGGCGAGCTGCCAACAGACGCGGCATCGCAAATAGACCGATAGGCCGCTGAGGGAAGATAATCCCACGCGCGACAGGTAGCGGAGGGTGTTGTCCACAACTGGTTTCCGGATCTCCTAGGGCTCGGTGCCGTGAATCGTAGGAAAGCCGGTATGAAGGGCGGATTAATGCACTTTCACATCCGCGTGAATGGTGAAGTACTATCGCGTGTGGAAAGCTAGAAAAATTCTAACCGGACGGCAAACATCCGCTCGACCTTGCGGATCGCTTCTTTGGTGGCAAACAGCACCACCCGGTCGCCTTGTTCAAAAACGGTATCCTTGTCCACCCGCTGCACCGCGTCGTTGCGCAGTATTGCGGCGACAATGACGCCGGACGGCAGCCTGGCGTCGAGGATCGAGTGACCGACCAGGCTCGACGTTTCCAAAGCTTCGGCTTCGATCACCTCGCCGAAATTTTCGCCAATTGAATGGACCGAGCGAATCCGGCCGCGGCGCACATACTGCAGGATCGTCGATACCGTAATGGCGCGCGGGCTGACCACGACATCGATGCCGAGGGGCGCGAGCAGCGGCGTATAGGTGGCGCTGTTGACCAGGGTGACGGCGCGTTCGGCGCCATAGCGTTTGGCCAGCAGCGAGGCGAGAATGTTGACCTCATCGTCATTCGACACCGCAACAACGGTCGCCGAGTTACCGATATTCGCCTCGGCCAGAATTTCCGGGTCCAGTGCATCGCCGTGAATCACGGTCGTTTTCGAAAGCGTCTGCGCGACCGCGGTTGCTCGCTCCTTGTCGATTTCGATGATCCGGGCGCTCACCCCGGCGAACTGTTCTTCGATGTCGGCCGCGAGGCTCTGGCCGATATTGCCGCCGCCGATGATGACCACCCGGCGCGCTTCCGGCTCCTCGTGGCCGAACGCCGACATGGCGCGCGCGACGTGGGTGGCGTCGACCACCAGATAAACATCGTCACCGGTTTCCAGATGGTCGTCGCCGCTGGGAACGATCGATTTGTTCTGACGGATAATCCCCACGATCGTGATGTGCAGGTCGGGAAACAATTTCGTCAGCTGGCGCAAGGGCGTGTTGAGGATTGGGCAATCTTCGTCGCAGCGCACCCCGATCAAGCGCAGTCGGTTATCGGCCAAGGGAATCATGTCGAACGAACCCGGCACGGTAAAACGCCGGCTGATCGCCCGCGCGACTTCGATCTCGGGCGATATGATCACATCGATTGGCATATGGTCGCGGCTGAACAGGTCCGACCAGATCGGTTGGCGGTAGCTCTGGGCGCGTACCCGCGCGATCTTGGTCGGCACATTAAACAGCGAGTGGGCGACCTGGCAGGCGATCATGTTCACTTCATCGGCAAACGTGACCGCGATGATCATGTCCGCGTCGGCCGCGCCGGCAGCTTCCAGCATATCGGGGTGCGAGGCGTGACCCACCATGGCGCGGACATCGAGGGTGTCGCGGATCCGGTGAATGAGTTCCGCGCTTTGGTCGACAACCGTTACGTCAACTTGTTCGCTGGCAAGTTCGCGCGCGATGTTGGAGCCAACCTGGCCGGCGCCGCAGATGATTGCTTTCATGATGTGTCGATTACCCTATGGCCGATCATCAGGTGCGCGGGCGGACCGCGCAGGACTAGGCGCCCGACTGCGTCGCGTCTTCGGCTGCGCCGTTGCCCGATTGGCCGGTGCCGACGCTGCCACTCTGCACGCCCAACAGCTTTAATTTGCGGTGTAGCGCCGACCGTTCCATCCCGACGAAACTGGCGGTGCGAGAAATATTGCCGCCAAAGCGTGTGACCTGTGCGCTTAGATATTGGCGCTCGAACTCTTCGCGGGCGTCGCGCAACGACAAGCTGAGCAACTCGACATTGGCTTCTTGGCGCAATATCGACGGCGAAATCGTGCCAATTTCAGGCGGCAGCATATCGACCTGAACCGGTTTATCGCTATCGGCTGGGGTCATGATTAACAGCCAGTCGATGACGTTGCGCAGCTGTCTGACATTGCCCGGCCAGGCGTAGCTTTGCAGCGCCGCCATGGCGTCGGTACCGATTTTTCGCGGCGGTAGGCCGGCAACCTGAGCCGACTGCTGCATGAAGTACTCGGCCAGCAGGGGCACGTCTTCGCGCCGTTGGGCCAGATTGGGGACTTCGAGCGGGACGACATTGAGCCGGTAGTAAAAATCTTCCCTGAAATTCCCCTTGGTAATTTCCCCCTGCAGGTCGCGGGTCGTGGTCGCGACGACGCGCACGTCGACATTGATTTTCTGGCTGCCGCCGACGCGCACAAACGTCTGCTCCTGCAGGGCGCGAACGATCTTGCCTTGCGTCTCCAGCGGCATGTCGCCGACTTCATCGAGCAGCAAAGTCCCGGCGTGCGCCTGTTCGAACAGACCCACCCGGGCTGGCGCGTTGTCGCCGCTGGCGGTATCGGCTTCGGAGCCGAACAGTTCGAGCTCCATACTTTCCGGCGCCATGGTTGCGCAGTTGATCACGACAAAGGGCTGGCCGGCGCGATGCGATAATTTGTGGAGCATGCGCGCCGCCACTTCCTTGCCCGAACCGGCGGGTCCGGAGATCAGGACCCGGCTTCCCGTCGGCGCCGCCCTCTCGATCGCCTGGCGCAATTGATTTATCGCCAGAGATTGGCCGGTCAGCTCGCCTTCCGCGCCGGCGCGCAACCTGAGTTCCTCGTTCTCGCGGCGCAATCGCGCGGCTTCGATCGCGCGCGCGACGATCAACAACAGGCGGTCGGACTTGAACGGTTTTTCGATGAAGTCGTACGCCCCCATTTTGATCGCCTGTACCGCCATTTCGATCGAGCCGTGGCCGCTGATCATGACGACCGGCACTTCGGGATGGTCGCGCTGCAACACTTCGAGCAGCTGCATGCCATCGAGTTCGCTGTCCTCCAGCCAAATATCGAGAATGATCAGGTTCGGCCGGCGCGATCCGACCTGGGTGAGCGCGACGGCGCTGTTGTTGGCTTCGCGGGTTTCGTAGCCCTCGTCTTCGAGGATGCCGGCGATCAGCAGACGTATATCGTCTTCATCGTCAACGATTAGGATGTCGTGTGCCATGGCGATCCTATCGACCGTCAACAACGGCTGTTGGAGTTGAAACGCGATTGTTATCAGCTTCAGGAGATTCGGTTCTAATCGGCAGAACGAGGCTGACCCGCGCCCCGCGGCTGTGTGACGGTACCGCGCCCTGCTCGCCCTCGGGCGCGACCCGGTCTTCCAGATGCAGGTCGCCGTCGTGCTGCTCCATGATGCGTTTGACGATCGCCAATCCCAATCCGGTTCCTTTGGCCCGTGTCGTTATATAGGGCTCGGTGAGCCGGTCGCGCTGGGTTTCGGGCAACCCGCGGCCGTTGTCTTCGACGGTGATGCGAACTTTGTCGGCGTCAGCCTGTAGCGAAACCGAGATTATGCCGTCGGGCAACTGTTCGCCGTCGGCTGGTGGCGTCCGGCCTTCGATCGCTTCGATCGCGTTACGCAACAGGTTGGTGATCGCCTGGGTCAACAACCCGCCATCGCAGGCGACGGTAACGGCCGCGCTGGGAAATTGGCTTTCGATTTTAATTTCCGGGTGCGCGTGGTGTTGCAGAACCACTGCGTGCCGGCACAGCGCTACCAGGTCGGCGTTGGCGAATACCGGGTTCGGCATTCGTGCGAATGCCGAGAACTCGTCGACCATCCGCCCAATATCGGTGACCTGGCGAACAATCGTCTCCGTGCACTGCTCGAAGGTCTCGCGGTCCGAGCTGATCTCGTCGGCATATTTTCGTTTCAGCCGCTCAGCCGACAGCTGGATCGGTGTCAGCGGATTCTTGATTTCATGGGCAATGCGCCGGGCGACGTCGGCCCACGCCGCCTTGCGCTGTGCCGACAACAGCTCGGTCATGTCATCGAAGGTAACGACAAAGCCGATAACCTGGTCGTTGCCGTCGCGCTCGGCGGCGATGCGCACATGCAGGGTGCGGCTATCGTCATTGACGTTTAGCGTGACATCGTCTTCGACCAGTCGGTCCGGATTAGAGACGGCGCGGGCAATAACCGGCGCCATTTCGGGGACGACGTCGGCCAACAAGCGGCCGGCCAGCTCACCCATTTCGGCACCCAAGAGTGCCGTTGCCGACCGGTTCGGCAAGTTGACGCGCCCGTCCCGGTCGAGCCCGACGACGCCAGCCGAGACGCCGGCGAGCACGGCTTCGGTGAACCGTCGGCGATCTTCCAGTTGGCGATTGGCCTCGATGAGTTCGCTGCGCTGCTCGTCGAGCTGCCGCGTCATCCGGTTGAATGCCCGCGTCAACATGCCGAATTCGTCCGAACCCTGGTCCTCTTCGATCCGCACACCAAGGTTGCCTGAGCGCACCAGTTCGGCGCCGCGCACGAGCCGCGCAATCGGTCGCGACATTTGGTTGGCGAACCCCAATCCAACGCCGACGGCAATCAGCAACAACAGCAAGGTCACGATCACAAAGATTGTCGCGAACTGCAGTTCCAAACCCGTGCGGCGCGTTTCGAGTTCGGCATAGGCTTCGGCCGCCTGTTGCGAGCGGTCGACATGGCGCAGCACGTTCGAATCGACAAATCGGCCGACATATAAATAGGCGCTCGGAACGGTGTCGAGACCGATCAAGGCGCGGACTCGGTCTTCGGCATCGCTGGTTAGGATGACGATTTCGCCGCGCTCGGCCTGTTGCACTGCCGATGCCGATGGCCGCTCGAGCTCGAGCGAAACGGTCAAGCCGGCTCGCGCGATTATTTGGCCGGTCGAATCGAAGACGATCGCCTCCGGCAGAGAGCGTAGCGCCGCCTGAACTTCCACCGTCCGTTCGACCGACGGCAGGTCGGCGACGAAGCGCGGCCACGTTCGGTTCAGGTCTTGCGCCATCGCCACCGCATCGGCGGCGATCGCCCGCTTATGTTCGGCCAAATAGGCGTCGGCCACGACGACTGAGTTTTCGACGGCGGTGCGAACCCGGTCGCTGAACCACGCCTGCACCTGGGTGTTGAAGATCAGCGCCGCCAACACGACGACGATGATCGCCGGCACGACAGCCACCAGGGCGAACAGTGACACAAGTTTGATATGCAGGCGCGCACCGACCGATCCCGCCCGGCGCTGCGTCCATAAACGGACCAACACCCATGTGATTGTCACGCCCAGCAACAGTACCAGCGCCAGGTCGATGACGAGCAATACCAAGACCGATTCTTGGGTGATGCCGAACCGGGAGACGTTGGTGATGCCGAAGAACGTCGCCGCGCCGGCCAACGCCGCGGCAATCATCAGAGCGACCGAGAAGCGCCGGCCGAGGTTGCCGCCGCTGGTCAACCGGCCAAGCAGGCGCAACAGCATAGGCTCGCGCCCTGGCGCGCCGCCCGAATAATCGGCGGGGTCGTCAGCACTTATGCTAAGGCTGTTCCCAACTGCTGGGATCTTTTCGCTTTCCACACCCATCCTACGGCGTATCACAGGTCCACCGGGTCGCATTCATAAAGGGCACGCTGTCGAAGCGCGGTACGTAGCCCCGGTCGAAAAGGCGTCTTAGGCCTATTTTACGCTGCGCACCACCTCGATGTCTAACTCGCGGATCTTCTTGCGCAGCGTATTACGGTTAACGCCGAGTACGGCGGCGGCCTTGATCTGGTTGCCGCGCGTGGCTTCCAGGGTTAGCGTGATTAACGGTTTCTCGAATTCACGCAGCGCGCGGGCGTATAGCCCCGGCGCCGGCAGATCGCCCGGCGCCGCCGAAAAATACGTGCACAGTTGGCGCTCGACCAACTCGCTCAGCGAGCGATCGTCGCCGCCGGTCTCCGGCCTGT
>JBFKGW010000023.1:0-12514 GCA_041633145.1 Alphaproteobacteria bacterium | reverse complement strand
ACTCGACCCGGGTCGGTTCGTTGGCGCGGAATCCATACAGGCGACACATGGTGGCCTCTCTTAGCGCGACGCGCGACGCTTGTTTCCAAGCTTAACGGTTCCGCCGCCGAACCAGAAGCTGCGCGGCGATTGCTACTCCGCGGCCTCGGCGGTCGGCGCGTCGGGGCTGCGGAAGGCGCGCAGCAGCGCCTCTTCTTCGGCCTTGGCCTTCGCCAGATGCTCGTCCTTGATATGACCGTAGCCGCGGATGTGTTCGGGGATCGAGGCGATGGCGATGGCGAGCTCGTGATTTTCGTGGGTCAGCTTGCCGAGCACTTCGTCGATCGTCGCCTCATACTCGGTGATCAACTGGCGCTCGCGCTTGCGTTCGGCGGCATAGCCGAAGATATCGAAGGCGGTGCCACGCAGGAACTTTAGCCGCGCCATTAGCTTGAACGCCGACATCATCCACGGGCCGAACTCCTGTTTGATCAGATGCCCGGTTTCAGAATCGCGCTTGGCGAATAACGGCGGCGCCAAATGGAACTTGAGCTTGAAATCGCCCTCGAATTGGTCGTTCAGCCGCTGTTCGAAGGCGCCGTTGGTGAACAGGCGGGCTACCTCGTACTCGTCCTTGATCGCCAGCAGCTTGAAGTAATAGCGGGCGACCGCTTCGGCGAGACCGCTGCGGCCCTTGGCGAGGTCGGCTTCGGCCTTCTGCACTTTGACGACGAAATCCTTGTAGCGGCGCGCATAGTCCTCGTCCTGATAGGCGGTCAGCGCGCGAATACGGCGGGCGACGATATCTTCCAAGCTTGTCGCGATGTCGGGCTCCTGCAGGCGCATCGGCGTGACCGGCTCGGCGGCCTGCTCGACTCGCGCGCGGTCGACCACGGCGCGGCGGCCCCACAGAAAAGCGCGCTTGTTGAAGTCGACGGCGACGCCGTTGAGCTCGATCGCCCGCTCGATCGCCTCGCCCGACAGGGGCACCAGGCCTTTCTGCCAGGCCACCCCGAGCATGAACAGGTTGGTGGCGATGGAATCGCCGAGCAGCGCCGTCGCCAGGCGCGAACCTTCGACGAAATCGGCGGCGCCGGTGCCGACCGCAACGTCGATGATCTTGGCCATCTCGGCGCCCATCAAGTTCATGTCCGGGTTGCGGGTGAAATCGCCGGTGATGGTCTCGTGGCTGTTGATCACCGCGTGTGTAATGCCGGGCTGCATTTTCGCCAACACGTCGGGGCTGGCCGCGACCATCAGGTCGCAGCCAATGACGGTATTGGCGCCGCCCGCAGCGATGCGCACCGCGTGCAAATCCTCCGGCGTGGCGCCGATGCGAATATGGCTGACCACGGCGCCGCCCTTCTGGGCGAGACCGGTCATGTCGAGCACTGAGGCGCCCTTACCTTCGATATGGGCGGCCATGCCAAGCAGTGCGCCGATGGTCACCACGCCGGTACCACCAATGCCTGTGACGATGATGCCGAAGGGGGTGTCGAGCGGTGGCAGATCGGGCATCGGTAGCGCGATATTTTCAAACACACCTTCGGCGCCGCCGGCCGCGATCGTCTTGGGTTTCTTCAATTGGCCGCCATGAACGGTAACGAAACTGGGGCAGAAGCCGTTGACGCAGGAATAGTCCTTGTTGCAGCTCGACTGATCGATCGCCCGCTTGCGGCCGAACTCGGTGTCGACGGGCACCACAGACAGGCAGTTCGATTTGACCGAACAGTCGCCGCAACCTTCGCACACCGCCTCGTTGATCATCACCCGCTTGGGCGGATCGGGGAACAGATTACGCTTGCGGCGCCGCCGTTTCTCCGCGGCGCAGGTCTGGTCGTAGATCAGCACCGACGTGCCAGACCACTCGCGCAGGCTGCGCTGGACCGAATCCAGCTCATCACGGTGATGCACGGTGGTGCCGTGGGGAAATTCCGTGCCGATGGGATATTTTTCCGGCTCGTCGGAAACGACGACGATTTTGGACGCGCCTTCGGCGGCGACCTGGCGGGCGATCGCGTCGACCGATATCGGCCCGTCGACCGCCTGGCCGCCGGTCATGGCGACGGCGTCGTTATAAAGGATCTTGTAGGTGACGTTGACGCCAGCGGCGACCGCTTGGCGGATCGCCAGATAGCCCGAGTGATAATAGGTGCCGTCGCCCAGATTGACGAATACATGCTTGTCGCTGGTGAACGGCGCCTGGCCGACCCAACTGACGCCCTCGCCGCCCATATGGGTGAAGGTGGCGGTGTCGCGGTCCATCCATTGCGCCATGAAATGGCAACCGATCCCGGCTAAGGCGCGGCTGCCCTCGGGTACCCGGGTCGAGCTGTTGTGGGGACAGCCCGAGCAGAAATAGGGGACACGTTTGACAGTGTCGGGCTGCTGCGCCAGCGACGATTCCTTGCGGGTAAGAAACGCCAGCCGCTCTTCGATCTCCGGCGAGGTGTGGAACCGGCCGAGGCGGTCGGCGATCACCCGGGCGATGCGCGCCGGGGTCAGCTCGCCCGACGACGGTAGGATCCACTCGCCGTTTTCGTCGAACTTGCCGAGCACGCGCGGGCGCACGTCGGCGCGCCAGTTATAGAGCTGTTCCTTGAGCTGGTTTTCGATTAGCGCGCGCTTTTCCTCGACCACCAGCAGTTCCTCAAGGCCTTCGGCGAACTCGCGCACCCCTTCGCGCTCGAGCGGCCACGACATGCCGACCTTGTAGAGGCTGATGCCGATGTCCTTGGCCTGCTCTTCGTCGATGCCGAGATCGTCGAGCGCCTGGCGAACGTCGAGGTAGGATTTGCCGGTGGTGACGATGCCCAGGCGGTGCTTCGGGCTATCGATGATCACCTTGTCGAGCTTGTTAGCCCGCGCAAAGGCTAAGGCGGCATAGAGCTTGTGGCGATGGTGGCGCTCTTCCTGGGCGAGAAACTCGTCGGGCCAGCGAATGTTGAGGCCGCCCTCGGGCATCGGGAAATCTTCGGGCGTGACAATGTCGATGCGGTGCGGGTCGATATAGACCGACGCCGAACTGTCGACCGTCTCGGCGATCGTCTTGAAGGCCACCCAGCAGCCGGAAAAGCGGCTCATCGCCCAACCGTAGATGCCGAGATCGAGAAATTCCTGGACGCCGGCCGGGTTGAGCACCGGGATCATGGCGTCGACGAAGGCGAACTCCGACTGATGCGCTGTGGTCGACGATTTGCAGGTGTGGTCGTCACCGGCCAGCAGCAGAACACCACCGTTTGCCGATGCGCCGGCCAGATTGCCGTGCTTGAAGACGTCGCCGGAGCGGTCGACACCGGGTCCCTTGCCGTACCACATGCCGAACACGCCGTCGTAGTTGGCGTTGGGAAACAGGTTGAGCTGCTGGCTGCCCCAGATGGCGGTGGCGGCGAGGTCTTCGTTGACGCCGGGCCGGAAGACGATGTGGTGCTTTTCGAGAAACTTCTGCGCGCGCTGCATCTGCTGGTCGAGGCCGCCGAGCGGCGAGCCGCGATAGCCGCTGACGTAACAGGCGGTATTAAGGCCAGCCTTTTCGTCGCGCTGACGCTGCATCATCGGCAGGCGGACCAACGCCTGGGTACCGGTTAAATAAACCCGTCCCGACTCAAGAGCGTATTTGTCGTCGAGACTGACAGCCGCTAGCGCCATCGTTTCCTCCGTAAGGCGAACCGAACCCTGTGCCGACTCCTCGCGATAAAAAGTAAGGATGGCTATCCGGTCTGTCCATCAACCCGGTCGGTCCCGCGCGAATCAGCAATAAACTGCGCGTAACCATATCAGCGGCGACGAAAAATTATCACTAGGATCGGATTTATTTGCGTTTTTTAGCGCCCGATTCGCTGCATTTGAGACAAATGGTGATATACCGCGAGCGCTTCGTTATACGATGAAGCGGCACAATGCCTACCCGGTTTTTGTCAGCGAGGGATCGCGTACGTGGCCATTCTGTTAACCGGCGCCGCCGGATTTATCGGCATGCACGTTGCCGAAGCGCTGCTGGCGCGCGGCGAGAGCGTAATCGGCGTCGACAACGTCAACGACTATTACGACGTCACTTTGAAGGAAGCGCGGGTGGCGCGGCTGGAGGTTCATCGAGAATTTCGTCTCGAGCGGATCGACATTGCCGACGAGGGCGCACTCACGCCGTTCGCCGATGGCGTCGACCGAATCATTCATCTCGCCGCCCAGGCCGGGGTTCGCTACAGCCTGATCAATCCCGGCGCCTACGAGCGTGCCAATCTGGCTGGCCATCTCAACGTGCTCGAATTGGCCCGAAGTCTTGGCGACCGGCTCACCCATCTGGTCTACGCCAGCTCTTCGTCGGTCTATGGCGGCAATACCAAGCTGCCGTTCTCGGTCGAGGATCAGGTCGACAATCCGATTTCTCTCTATGCCGCGACCAAGAAGGCCGACGAGCTGATGAGCCACGCCTACAGCCATACCTACGGGCTGCCGCAGACCGGCTTGCGCTTTTTCACCGTCTACGGGCCGTGGGGCCGGCCCGACATGTCGGCCTATATTTTCACCTCGAAGATCTTGGCTGGCGAACCGATCCCGGTGTTCAACCACGGCGACATGCAGCGCGACTTTACCTACATCGACGATATCGTCGCCGGCGTGGTTGCGGCGCTCGACCGGCCGCCGGCCGGCGACGGCCCGCGACACCGGCTGTACAATCTCGGCAATCACCGCGCCGAGCCGTTGATGCGGTTTATCGGCGTGATCGAAGCGGCGCTGGGCAAAAAAGCCGAGATCGACTTCCAACCGATGCAGCCCGGCGACGTGCAGGCGACCTATGCCGATATCGAAGCCAGCCAGCGCGATCTCGGCTTTCAGCCGTCGACGCCGATCGACGAAGGCATTCCGAAATTCGTCGCCTGGTACCGCGCGTACCATAAAATATAGAAGCTAAACGCCGCCGGTGGGGACTGACGACCGCCGCGTTTTGGTAACGCAAGCGTCTCTTGCGCTGATTTTCGATGTCGCCATAATTACTGCTCGCCGCTCAGCCGGAGACGCTTGGCAGGTTGGCCGTTACTCGATAGTGCTTAGGCAATACAACATTCGTTGCCGGCATTGCGGAGTCGCAAATAGGGGAGGGAGTATCCATGCGATGGATCGACACAACAGCCGTTGCTGCGGCGGCGCTGGCATTTCTGGTGTCGCACGGCGCGGTGGCGCAATCGGCGTCAACCACCGTCTACGGGCAAGCGCAAAAAATGGGCAACGGTTTCGCCCAGCTCTACGCCGAGTTGGACGCCAACGGCGCGCCGCGCGTCTTAGGGGTCAGCTTCGATAGCGGCATGCTCGACGGGCTGCCGAGCGAACCGAACACCTACAGCCGCTGTTTCGACAAGAACGGCAATGGCAAGATCGACGCTACCGGGGAGTGCAACGGCGATTTCGAACTCGAATTTCCGGTGCCGCCGGAACTCGCGCGGGGCGGCAACTCACCGTTCAAATGGGTGAGCGTGAACTGGAACCCGGCGGGCCATCCGCATCCCGCGCCGCCGCCATGGGCGGTGCCCCACTTTGACTTTCATTTCTATATTCAGTCGCGCGAAGCAGTGCGCGCGATCCGGCCAGGCAAATGCAGCGAGCTAATCAATTGCGACGACTTCAAGATCGCGCAGAAGCCGGTGCCTAAGAGTCACGTTCACGCCGACCACATCGATGTCGGCGCTGCGGTGCCCGACATGGGTAATCATCTGATCGATTCGAAGACGCCCGAATTAGCGCCCGGCGGCCCGCCGTTTACGCATACGTTCATTTTCGGCGCCTACGATGGCAACATCACCTTCTACGAACCGATGATCACCAGCGCTTTTCTGGCAAGCCGGCCGAATATTTGCGTACCGATAAAGCAGCCGCAAGCCTGGGCGATCGCCGGTCATTATCCGACGGAATATTGCATTCGCCATGTCGACGGCGAAGGGCGGTTTACGGTGTCGCTGGAGGGCTTCGCCGCGCGGGCGTCGGGCTAGCGCCGGCCGGGCGGCATCCAGCGTCTAGACGCCAGCGCCGCCCGAGTTTGCCCGGCGCCAGTCTTCGATATTGCGCTTAGCGTCCTGGATGAACGGGCTGTGCCGCACCGCGGCAAGGTAGGCGTCGCGCACTAGCGAGCCGGGGAAGCGCTCCGGCCGCTTGATGTGCAGCATCAGCACGACGCGGCGTTCGTCGGTGTCGTTCCACACCTCGTGTTCGTACATATCGTCGAAGAGAACCATGCGGCCTTCCTGCCAGACATGGTCGGTATCGGCGATCTGCATATGACATTTGTCGGGCTGCTGCGGGATGTGCAAGCCGAGATGTCCGGTGACGATGGCCTTGGTCGGCCCGGTGTGGCGCGGGATATGGCTGCGTGGATCGAGCACCGAGAACAGCGCTGTCAGGAGGTCCGGAATTTGCTCGAGCAGCCGCGCGGTTGTTGGGCAGCGGGCGCAGTTATCCTCGGAGCGGAGGCCATAGCCCCACAAGAAGTATGATTTCCAGCGATCGTCGGTGGCGATCAGGCTGTGGTCGGGGGAGATCAGGCGCAGTGGCGGCGTGGCACTGATATCGCCCAGAACCTGATCCGCCTCATCGCGGATCGCCCCCCAGTTCCTTTCAAGCTCGGGTACCCAATCAAAGATCTCGGGATCGATTACCGGATCATCATCGAGTTCCGACCAGCGTGACAAGGCGCGGTCGATGAGCGGCGAAACGCGCAGGCCCATCCAAATAATTGCAGCGCGTTTCGCGTCGAACGTGTTCATGGCCCCCCTCCACGTCAATGAAACAGATACTGCACCTATGGCTTTTTCATTATTACGACGTGTTGGGGCGCGGAAATCAATATGCGGTAGACAACCTTCTCGCGAGTTGAAGGAATAGATCTTGAACGCCGCTACGAGGCTTTAGCGCGTCCATACAATGCTTCGAGACGCTCGCCATAGCGTTCGGTGATCAGATGGCGGCGTGGCTTTAAGGTCGGCGTCATCAGGCCGTTATCGATGGTAAAGCCCTCGTCGGCGACGAGAAAACGCCGCACTTGCTCGATCGGCGACAACCGCTCGTTGACCCGTTCCACTGTTGTTCTCAGCTCGTTGTGGAAGGATTGCAGCTCAGCGAGCGAGGCGAGTTCGGGGTCTTGCCCGTTTTGTTTCGCCCATTCCCCGAGGAACTCGCTGTCAGGCACCAGTACGGCGACGAGGTGCGGGCGCTTGTCGCCATAGACCATGGCCTGACCGATCTCCGGTTCGAAAGTCAGGGCATTTTCCACCCGCTGCGGCGAGACGTTGTCGCCGCCGGAATTGACGATGATATCCTTCTTGCGGTCGGTAATCTTTATGTAGCCGTCGCGGTCGAGCTCGGCGATGTCGCCGGTGTGCACCCAGCCGTCTTTCAACGCTTCGGAGCTGAGGTCAGGCGCGTTCCAGTAACCCTGCATGGTGAGTTCGCCACGCACCAGCAGTTCGCCATCCTCGGCAAATTTGATCTCGACGCCGGGAAAGGCCGGGCCGACGGTGTCGATCTTGATCCGGCCGGGTGGGTTGCAACTCACCACCGGCGCGGTTTCCGTTTGCCCGTAGCCCTGCAACAGGTCCACCCCCAGCGAGAGGAAAAAGACGCCGATATCGTAATTCAGCGGCGCGCCGCCAGAGACGAAGGCCTTGAGACGGCCGCCAAACCGTTCGGCTACCTTGGCACGGACCAGCCGATCGAGGGCGGCATTCTGCACCCGCTCCCACAGGCTCAGGCTATCCGGGCCCTGCTCGTAGCGTTTGATGCCCAGCTCAACGGTCTTGTGGAACAGCTTGGCCGACAGGCCGCCCTTGCGGTTGACGCCGGAGACGATGCGTTGGTGCATGGTTTCATACAGGCGCGGCACCGCGGTCATGATCGTCGGCTTGGCTTCCGTCATGTTTGCAACAAGCCGATCGACGCTTTCGGCGTAATAGACCTGCGCGCCAATGGAGATCGGAAAATACAGCCCCGCTGTATGCTCGTAGGAATGGCTCAAGGGCAAAAACGACAAAAAGACGTCGCTGTCGAGTTCGAGCAGGCCGCGCTGGTTGAAAAGGTGGTAGGCGCCCATGCAGTTGCACAGAATGGCGCCGTGGCTGAGCATCACCCCTTTCGGGTTGCCGCCGGTACCCGATGTGTAGATCAGGCACGCGGTATCGGAGCGCGCCGCCTCGTCCAGGTAAGCCTCCGTATCGTCGGGCAATTCACGGCCGCGCGCCAGCAGATCCCGCCAATTGACGATTTCGACGCCGTCGGTGGTGCCCGCCGGTGCTTCGAGCGCGACAATCGTTTTCACACTGTCGATCGCGCTGGCCGCGGGGAGCAGGCGTTCGGCCAACCGCGCCGACGAGACGATGGCAACCTCGGCGCCGCTATCGGCGAGGATATGGGTATGGTCTTCGACCGTGTTGGTGGTGTAGGCCGGTACGCTCAACGCGCGGGCCGCCATGATGGCGAGATCGGCGATGCCCCATTCGGGCCGGTTCTCAGAAACCAGAGCGACCCGATCGCCGGGCTGCACGCCCAGCGAACGCAGTCCGCGCGCCAACCCGCTCACATCCGCGCTGGCCTGTGCCCAGCTCACCGGTTGCCAGGCGTCGTAATGTTTGGCCCAGAACAGCGGCCGATCGCCGAGTTCGCCGGCTTTGGCGAAAAACATCTGCGGCAGCGTCTGCCACTGGTCGTAACGGTCAGCGTAATCCATCGTGTTCCTTAGAGCAGTATCCGACCAGATGGAACCATTCTGGCGGCGCGGATTTGTGTCAAGACCAAGAGGTTCGGCGAAGCGCATAGCCTAAGCTACGCGCGAGCCGAAACCCGATGGCATTGGCGCAAAGGCGCCCGCCCCTACGGGTTGGCGATCAGCGGGCAGCCACTTTGTCAGACGGCTTGCCCGATGCCCCCGCATCGCGCCGCGCCGTCTTCCGCGCGGACTGCCGCCCCGATCGCCAACAGAATTGATTCTATCTGGCCGGACACTGCTCTAGTTGGGCACGAAGCAGTAAAACAAGCCGTCGCCGCCGGTCGAGCGCAGCGCCTGCTGGCTGCAGCCCCGCGAGGGGTGCGACGAATTCCACGATTTCGACGGCGCATCGTCGCGCAGGCCGATGCGGTCATGGTGGCCGACGAAGGCGCTGCCCTCGCCGTTATTCGTCCAATCACCACATGTCCTATCGGCCACGACCCTACCGTCGGCATCCGAGCCGGTCAGGATATCGTGGCGGTTGGGTGAATCGCCGCGGCCGTTGACCTGTTCGCCCTTTTCATTGAGCCCGATCTGCTTGTCGATTTTGTTGGCGTCGCTGTGCAGCGCGGCCAAGCTTTCGGCGATCATGACGCCGTTGGCGTTGAACCACGGGCCGTTGCCGATACGGTCGCGGGCGTCGACGGTGCTGGTGCTGAGATAAGCCCGCCAGGTCTTGCCCGTAACGCCAGCCGCTTCGGCGAGGATCGTGCATTGTCGGTCGGCGCCTTCCAGCCCGCCCAGATTAGCGCCGTCGCCGGGGCCTTGGCTGGTGACGAAGAAACTCATAGAGGTGTCTTGGGCATGGCCCGCCCAAGCGCTCGCTGCCAGGACCGCTGCGCTGGCCAACATGATTGTTGCCTTGTTCATCGTCTCTTATCCTCCCCTATGAATATTGAGCCGACCGTTACCGATACGGCGCTTGATCAACAACAGAATCATCGTCTCTTTATTCCCGGCCCGGAAGTCCGCCGACAAGAAAAAAGCGGATTGACCCGATCATATCGCCGTGAGCGGGACGGTTGCTGCCGAGGACGCACAGCGTTAGAAGTTTTGCAGGGGAGCCAGGTCGATTGACTGCGAGGCGACCAATACTGCAAAGGCACGAAGACCATGAAAGCAGCTTATATCGTCGCTCAAGGTGGGCCCGAGGTGTTCGAATATGACGACTTGCCCGATCCGGTAGCCGGGCCTGGCGAGGTCGTCGTCGACATCCATGCCGCCACCGTCAACGGCGCCGACTGGAAAGTGCGCGCCGGCCACTACAGCCAGATGACCGAGTTTCCCTATATTCTCGGCCGTGATTTCTCTGGTGTTGTCAGCGAAGTCGGCGAGGGTGTCGATGACTTGGCCGTCGGCGATGCGGTGTTTGGCGTGTGCGACGTTGGTCAGGAGGGCACCTATGCTGAAAAGATCGCCATGAAGGCGGCGATCGTGGCCAAGAAGCCGGACAGCCTGTCACACGCTGAAGCCGCTGCGTTGGCGCTGACCGGCCTGACCGCGCTGGTTTCGGTGGAGGATACGTTGCAGCTGCAAGCGGGCGAACGAATTTTGATCCAAGGCGGCGCCGGCGGTGTCGCCAGCTACGCCATCCAGCTGGCCAAGCATATCGGTGCACATGTGATCACCACCGTGAGTGCGGCAAATATCGAATATGTTCGGGAATTGGGCGCCGACGAAATCATCGACTACAACGCGCAGGACTTCACCGAGATCGTCAGCGATTGCGACGCCGTGTTCGACACCGTCGGTGGCGATGTCGCGCAGCGCTCCTTCCAAGTCCTCAAGCCGGGCGGCCGCGCCGCTTTTATCGCCTCGGGCCCTAAGGCGCCGGAATCGCCGCGGGCGGATGCGGAGTCGCTGCGCCCGGCGGTCGGCCGCGATCGTCCCCATTTGGAACGTATCGTCGAATTGTTCGAGGCGGGCGCAATTCGGGTCCCCGATATCACCACCTATCCGCTGTCCGAAGCGGCGGCGGCGCACCGGGTGAGCGAAGGGCGCCACCTGCGCGGCAAACTGGTTTTCGCCGTGCGCTGAGCGAGTCAAGTCGCCGGTCTGCCGCCCACGGAGGGTAACTGCAGCGCCGGCAAGGTAAGAATAAAAATCAACGCCGCCAGCAGCGCGACCGGCGCCATGAAGCTGCCGCTCACATCGCGCAGACCGCCGACCGCGACCGGGCCGATCGACGCCAGCAGATAGCCGACGGTCATCGCCATCGCCGTCAGCCGGCCGACCTCGTCCGGGTCGGCGCCAAATTCGACCGGCAGCGTCAGCGCCAGAGTAAATTGCACACCGAGCCCAAGGCCGGTCGAAATCGCCCATACCCAAGGGGCGGCCAATGGTATGAACGCCGCGCCGGCGAGACCGAGCACGCTCAGCAGCATGCCGAGCAGCATCAACAGCCGCCTGACTGAGCGGCGGGCGAAAGCGACGGTAACCGCTAACGCGCTGACCAACTGGGCAACGAATAGGACCGAGACGAGTGAGCCCGCGGCAGCATCGCTCCAGCCTTGCGCCTGATAGACCGGGGCGTACCAGGCGAGGATTGAAAAAAACGACAGGAAGGTCACCGTCGAGAACGAGGTGATGCGCCAGGCGACAGGATCGCGCCACGGCAGCCCATCAGGTTTCGTCGCGAGGCGCGACGACGGCTTACTGTCGCGGGAGATCGGAAGCCACAGGACGACCGCCAGCAGCGCCGGCAGGCTCCAGATCGCCAACCCCGACGGCCAGGAGCCGAGATAGCGGGTCAGCAGCGGCGTTGCCGCCAAAACGATGACCGCGCTCGCCGACATGGTCGAGGCATAGAGCGCCGTGACGACCGTGGCGTTGGTGCCGAAATGGCGCTTGGCGATCGCCGGCACGTAGACCTGGGCGGCGGCGACGCCGAGACCGACGAAGAAAGCGGAGAGGAACAGCACGGCTACGATATGACCGGCGAAGCGCGCCGCGGTGGCCAGCGTGATACAGATCAGCGCGAGCAGTAAAGCGCGTTCGATGCCGATCCGGGCGGCGAGCCGGTTGGCGACCACCGGGAAGACCGCGAGACAGATCACCGGGATCGTCGTCAGCAATCCAAGGGCGGTGAAGGAGAGGCCCAGATCGAGGCGAATCGTTTCGATCAAGGGCGCCAGCGAGGCCATTGCCGGGCGCAGGTTCAGCGACGCCAGCACGATTGCCGCGACAAACAGTATCCGGCTGGTCGACCGGGCCGTTCCGGCTACTTCGACCTCTTTATCCATGAGCCCCCAGCGGCGAACTAGCCGACTTTGACCGGAACTCCCTGCTCCGCCGAGTTGACGATCGCCTCGATAACCGCGCAGCCGTGGATCGCTTGCTCCGGTGTGACCGGAAAGGCAGCGCCGCCACTAGCGGCATCGGCGAACGCTTCCAGTTCGGCCGAAATGGTGTCGAACCCGGCGAAATCGCGCTCTTCGGTGTTGATGACGCCAGCGGCACCGGTGATCTGGCCGGTATTGTTCGGCGTGTAGAGGAAGGCGCCCATATCGGGATTGCGGATTTCGGTCGAGCCTTCAGACCCCCAGACATGCATGCGAAACGACGGATGGGTCGCCAGCAAGGTGCCGACATAGCCGGACATGTCGTTTTTCATGCGGAACAGGATCGACGTGGTGTCGTCGTGGTCGTTGGGGACGATCAGGCGGAAACTCTGGCAGTAGACCTCGTCGACTTCGCCGAACAGATCGATCATCAGGTCGATAATGTGGATTGCCATCGGCGTGAGCCCGCCGGCCGGCGTCTCGCGCTTGTCGGCCCGCCAGGCGT
>JBFKGW010000022.1:0-12532 GCA_041633145.1 Alphaproteobacteria bacterium | reverse complement strand
GGTTGGTGATCACCACATCGGCTTCCGGGACCGCCTGCATCATGCGCTGGCGGGCGCGTTCGGTGCGGATCTGGCGCAGCCGCGCCTTGACGTGGGGATCGCCCTCGGATTGGCGCATCTCGTCGCGCACTTCCTGCTGCGTCATCCGCAGTTTTTTGCGGTGCTCGTAGACCTGATAGAAGTAGTCGAGCAAGGCCAGCGCGGTCACCACCGCGACGACGCCGCCGAGCAGCCGCACCATGGTGTCGTAGAGCACGCCGAGCGAAACCGGCAACGGCATCGCCGGCACCAGCGCGATCCGCTCGAACACCGGCATGATCACGACCAGCGCAACCGCGGCGACCAGGCTGATCTTGACCAGTCCCTTGAGCAGCTCGGTCAGCGAGCGCAACGAGAACATGCGCTTGGCGCCGGCAATCGGGGAAATCTTCTTGAGCGACGGTTTGATTTTTTCCGGCGCAAACAACAGGCCGTATTGCACCAGCGGCGCGGCAATCGCGGCGACCAGGAACAACCCGATCGGTGCGGCGACCGCCACCGCCACCGTCCCGGCGACGTCGAGCAGCAGGTGCGGCAGCGCCTCGGGGTTGACCGGGATGTCGTGCGGCCGCTCGATAAACTGGTAGGTCGCGTGGACCAGCCGCTCGGCGCTGAACGGCGCGAACAACGCCACCGCGACGACGGCGGAAAACAGCATGAACCAGTTGGCGACCTCGCGCGATTGCGCGACCTCGCCGCGGTTGCGCGAGTCGGTTAACCGCTTGTGGGTCGGTTCTTCTGTTTTTTGACTGTCATCGTCCTGTCCGGCCATTTCGACAAGCCTTAGTTGACGATCAAGATGGCGCGCAGCGCGGTTTCAAACTGCTCGAGAAACAGCAGCATGCCGGCGCCGATGGTCAGCGCCAGGATGGCGAAGGCGACCAGCATCTGTAGCGGCAGCGCGATGAAAAACACCTGGATTTGCGGCATCAGCCGCGCCATCAGGCCCATCGCGATGTAAATCATCACGCCGACCAGGATGACCGGCATGGCGATCTGCAGGCCCATGCGGAAGCTGCGGGCGACGACCTGGGAGGCGATGCTGGAGAAGTCGCCGACCGGAAAGCCAGCGCCCGGGGTAAACAGATGGTAGCTGTCGACCAACGCGATCAGCATCAGATGATGCAGGTTGGTCACGAACAGCAAGGTCACCCCGATGGTCGCCAGGAATGCGCCGGTGATCGCGCCCTGTTGGCCGACCGTGGGGTCGAACAGCTGGGCGCTGCCGAGGCCGGAGTTGAAGGCGATGATGGTGCCGGCGATTTGCAGGCTGGAGACCAGAATGCGCGCGATCGCGCCGATCACGATACCGATCAACACCTCGCCGCCGATCAGCGCCGCCAGGCCGATACCGTTCGACGGCATCGGCGGGATCAGGTCGACGACCAGCGGGAACAGCACAAACGCCAGGGTCAAGGCGAAGGCCAGGCGCACGCGCGGTGGGATGGTCAACTCGCCGAAGCCCGGCAGCACCATCACCGCCGCGCCCATGCGCGCGAACACCGCGAGGAACAGGTAAACGTCGCTAACGAGCAGTTGTTCGAGCATGGCCGGGCGGGGTTACCCGAGGCCGACGATGCGGGTCGCCAAACCTTGCGTGAAAGTCACTAACGTCGTGATCATGAAGGGCAGGAAAAACAGCAGCGAGAGGAAGATCACCAGGATCTTCGGCACGAACGCCAGGGTCATTTCCTGAATTTGCGTGAGCGCCTGGAACAGCGAAATGACCAGGCCGACGACCAGCGCCATCAGCATCAGCGGCGCCGCCAATTTCAACAGCACGATGATCCCTTCACGCGAGACATCGAGCACTTGGGCCATATCCATGGGAACGCCTTCTGCGATTCAAAAGCTGTAGCAGCGCGTCTTACCTAGATCGGCATCCGCAAAATTTCCTGATAGGCCTGGACCACCTGATCGCGCACCGCGACCACCGTCTGCAAGGCCAGTTCGGCATTGGCGACGGCGGTGACGACTTCGGCGACGTTGGCCTTGCCCTCGACCGCGGCGACCGCCATCTGGTCGGCGGTGTTGCCGGCATCGATCGCGCGTTCGCCGATCGATTTCATCAGGTCGGCAAAATTCTCGCCCGCCCCCTGTTCCGGCGGCTCGGCGGCGACGCCGCTGCGCTTGACCGCGTCGACATAGGCGTTGATGGCGGTGGACATGGCAGTGGTCATAGCCGTCTACTCCTTTGGGTTCCGCCCTGACTAGCGCAGTAATTCGATGGTGCGCGCGACCATGGTCCGCGTCACATCGACCACGCGCAGATTGGCTTCGTAGCTGCGCTGGGCCTGGCGCAGATCGACCATTTCGATGAGCGGTTTGACGTTGGGTAGCAGCACGTAGCCGTTGGCGTCGGCGGCCGGATGGCCGGGATCGAAGGTCCGCCCGAATTCGGACCGGTCGACGCCAACTTGGCCGATTTCGACCACCTCGACGCCGCTCGCGCGATCCATCACGTTTTTGAACGACACCGTCTGGCGCTGATAGGGCTCGCCGCCCGGCGTGGTCGCCAGGCTGTCGGCGTTGGCGATGTTCTGCGAGATCACCCGAACCCGGACGTTCTGGGCGATCATGCCCGAGGTGGCGATCTGCATGGCTTTTTGGAATTCAGACAAGGGTTCCCTCCTTAGCCCGCTGCGCTAGCGGCCGCGGCCGAGCGCGATGCGGAACAGATCGAGATGTTTGCGGTAGAGGTTGGTCGTCGCCTCATACGACAGTTGCGTCTGACCGAGCCGGGTCAGCTGCTGCTCGAGGCTGACATCGTTGCCGTCGATGCTGGTCTCGAAGCTGTCCGCCGCCTTCTCGGTGTCGAACGGCAGGTTGGCGCTCATACCGGTCATGTGGCGCGCATGGGTCAACCGCGGCCCGTTGGCCTGCGGCCGCGCCTCGCGCGCCACCAGGTCGCGAAAGTTTACCTCTTTCAGATCGCGCGCCTGATAGCGGGGCGTTTCTGAATTGGCGACGTTCTGGGCGATGATTTCGGTGCGGCGCGACAACCAAGACAACTTCTTGGTCATCATCTGCATTATCGGGACGTTGTTGAAATCCATCCGTGCCGTTCCGCCTGGTTCGGCTGTCGCGGGGCGCCGCCGGGCCAGGCTTTCGCAAACAATTTATCGAAAATTCTTCCTATCCCCGCCAGTATCACGCCGCCCTGTTAACAAACGGTAAAGCGGGATAGACTGCGCGCGGACGAACCAGGGAGGATCGGCCGGTCGAGCGCCGCCATCGCAAGGGACGCCAGGGCTTTCGCGTCCCCGAGCTCGCCGGGCCAGGTGTAGGACCATGCTCTATCTGACGCGAAAAATCGGCGAATCGATAGTCATCAACGACGACATCGAAATCACCGTGGTCGACGTGCGCGGCAAGTCGATTAAGCTCGGCTTAACCTTTCCCCCCGACGTCAGCGTCTACCGCCGCGAGGTCTACGAGCGCATCCAGGCGGAAAAGGCGGCCGAAGCGGCCGCGGGCGGCGACGCGGCCACCGCGCTGGCCGGTGACGCCGAACCCAGCGCGGCCGAAGGCAGCGACGATTAAGCGGCCGTTGGGCACGCCGGCGCCGCGCCCTCGGGCAGCCCGGAGAATCTGCAGCAAAGTTGCAAAATCTGACTTGATCGGTTCGCCACCGGACGCCATCTAAACGGCTATAAAGCCCTGCCCGACGTGGAGTCTTCACGCCGCCATCATAAACTCTGGCGCACCGTGCGGGGCAGCGGCGAACCGGACGCCACCTTATTAAATTCTTGCGCTCAGGACAGATCGAGATGGCAAGTGCTCGCAAAGCAGTGAAAACCGCGCCGCCCGCCCGGCGCGCGAAAAAGGCCGACGCGCCGGCGCCCGACGCAGACCTTCGCGATGATCGGAGCGAGCCCGCCGTCGAACCCTATCGTGCGCCAAGTGTCGACCTGAGCTATCCGGAGAGCCAGCAGGCGCACAGCATCGATCGGGTGGTGCGCGCCAATATGGCGCAGATGACGGCCGGCGTGTCGCCGGTTTCCGTCATGCTCGCGTGGTCGGACTGGGCCAGCAACTTCGCGCTGAGCCCGGGCAAGCAAGCCAACCTCTGGCAGAACGCCTGGTCGGACGTTGCTCGTTTGGCGCAGCTGTCGGCGCGCAGCCTGACCGGCGAGGAACCGGAACCGCTGATCGAGCCGCAACCTGGCGATAAACGCTTCCAGTCGCCGGCGTGGCGGGCGTCGCCGTTCGACATTTACAGTCAAAGCTTCCTGCTGACCCAGCGCTGGTGGCACAACGCGACGCACAACGTCGCCGGCGTATCGCGCCAACACGAGCGGCTGGTGTCGTTCGTGGCCCGGCAGTTGTTGGACGTGTGGTCGCCCAGCAATTTCGTTGCCACCAATCCCGAGCTGCTGGATGCGACCCGCGAAGAACACGGCAAGAACCTGTGGCGTGGCATCGGTAACTGGCTGCAGGATCTGCCGCGTCAGTTCGGCGCCGACGATCGACCGCGCGACGAGAGCTATCAGCCGGGCCGCGATGTCGCCGTGACGCCGGGGCGCGTCGTCTACCGGAACGATCTGATCGAGCTGATCCAGTATGAACCCCAAAGCGGCCGGGTCTTTCCCGAACCCGTGCTGATCGTGCCCGCCTGGATCATGAAGTATTACATTCTCGATCTGTCGCCCCACAACTCGCTGATCCGCTATTTGGTGGAGCAGGGTCATACCGTCTTCGTTATTTCCTGGCGCAATCCCGGCGCCGCGGACCGCGAGATTTCAATGGACGACTATCGCCGGTTGGGCCCGATGGCGGCCCTGGACGCGATCGGCGAAATCCTGCCGGACCGCAAGGTTCACGCACTGGGGTACTGCCTCGGCGGCACGCTGATGGCGATCGCCGCGGCGGCGATGGCGCGCGACGGCGACGAGCGGCTTGCCAGCCTGACTATTTTGGCTGGGCAAGTCGATTTCGCCGATGCCGGTGAACTCACGCTGTTCATCGATGCCAACGGCCTCGCCTATCTCGAAGACCTGATGTGGAGCCAGGGCTACCTCGACGCCAAGCAGATGGCGGGCGCCTTCACCATGCTAAACCCCAACGACCTTTTCTGGTCGCGGCTGCTGCACGAGTACTTCTTCGGCACCCGCCTCGACAAGAACGACCTGATGGCCTGGAACGCTGACGCAACGCGTTTGCCCTATCGCATGCACACGCAGTATCTGCGCGAGCTTTTCCTCGAAAATCGCTTGACGCAAGGAAAGTTCGAAGTCGACGGCCAGCCGGTCGCGCTGAGCGACATTCGCGTGCCGATTTTTGCCGTCGGCACCGCCAAGGACCATGTGGCGCCGTGGCAATCGGTCTACAAAATCCACCTTTTCACCGATGCGCCGATCACCTTTCTGCTGACCTCCGGCGGCCACAATGCCGGCATCGTCACGCCGCCGGGGCATCCGCGACGCATCTACCAGGTCGATCATGTCAGCGATCATGAAAACTATGTCGATCCCGAGCGGTGGCGCCTGATCACCCCGGTCCATAAAGGATCATGGTGGCCGGAATATCAGACCTGGCTGGCCGCGCACTCCGGCCGGCCGGTCAAGCCGCCGCCGATGGGCGCTCCGGATCGCGGCTATCCGCCGCTCGACCCGGCGCCGGGCACCTACGTTCATATAAAATGACACCTGCAATGACACGTCGGCGATCGTCGATCGGCTGATGCGCTGAAATAGCGTGCCGGGCGACCGCCGGGCGCAAGTGGTGATGACCCGTGCGCGCGAAGGTGTTGAGCTTTATCAAGACCAGCGAACGCCGGCCAGTTAATTTCACCAAATGACTGCGCAAAGCCTGAAACGGAATTTTTCCGCCTTTTCTGTAGGTTATGAACGTTTCTGAACAGTTCACAGCAACGGCAAACAGGGGGTGCCGTTAAACATTCCTTAAGCATAATCGGTCACGCTCGACGGCGAGTGGCAGAAAGCCGCCCGTAACGCCGCGAGACCCATTCGTGCCAGCCGATTCCGATACCGGGCAACCGCCGCAACCGCGCCAGGCCGCCGTTGCGATCAAGGGCACCGAGCCCGACCAGGTCGGCGCGCCGCAGAGCGGCCCCCCGCCGCGTATCGTCGCCAAAGGCCACGGCGCGGTCGCCGAGCAGATCCTGCAGCTGGCCTTCGCCACCGGCGTCAAGGTGCGCGAAGACGCCAACCTGACCGAGATTCTCGAGGCCATCGAAATCGATACCGAGGTGCCGCTGCACGCGCTCGCCGCGGTGGCCGAAATTCTCAGCTACGTCTACCGGGCCAACGATGCGTCGGCTGGCCGGACACCCCCCACCCCATAGCGGAGGCTATGACATGAGCGATTTAAATTCGGTCCGCGAAGACTTGGATCAGGCCGTCGCCACCCTCGACGATCTGCGCGTCGCCATGCGCGACGGTCAAAACGTCGACCTGGACGCGTTCAACCTTATGGTCGCGCAAACCTGCAAGGCGGCGGTCGAGCTGCCGCAGGCCGATGCGCCCAAGGTGCGCGGTCAGCTGGAACGCCTGCTGCAAGGGCTCAACGAGGTCAGGGCCGACATCGAGGCCGAACAGGCGGCGATCGAAGCCCGGCTGGCCGAGGTCGGCGCCGCGGTGGAGATCGACGACGCCGAGCCGATCGACGAAGTCGCGAACGGCGGCTCAGCGGACGGCGCCATCAACGGAGTCGATCGCGACACGACGCCGGATGACTGATCGAAGCGCCGATTTGTCGGTTGGTATGGGTACCGGTTAAGCGCCATGGATGTGGTCAACATCGCCCGTTTTCTGCTGTCGTTCGTGGTCGTGATCGGCCTGATCGGCGGCCTCGCCTGGTTCCTGCGCCGCTACGGCGCGGGCCGCATTACCGCGGCCGCCGGCAAGGGCCGGCTGGGGGTGGTGGAAGTTACCGCGATCGACGCCAAACGCCGCCTGGTGCTAGTACGCCGCGATGGCGTCGAGCACCTGATCTTGCTCAGCCCGACCAGCGAGACCATCGTCGAGACCGGCATCAATGCCCCCACCGGCGGCGACCGCTTCGCCGAGCGCCTGCACAGCGTCGCCGCGGCCGACCAACCGGCCGGCCCCAGCGAGGTCGCGCTATGAGCGCGGCCGCGTCGATTTCGTGGCGCCGTCTGGCGCTATGGACCCTCGCCGGCGGACTAGTGTTGGCCGCCGCCGTGGCGGTGAGCGCGCCGGCGGCGGCGCAAAGCTTCTCGCTCGAACTCGGCGAAGGCACCACGACGACGTCGCGCATCGTCCAGCTGATCGCGCTATTAACCGTCCTCAGCCTGGCGCCGTCGATCATCATCATGGTCACCAGCTTCACCCGCATCGTCGTGGTGCTGGCGTTCCTGCGCTCGGCGATGGGCACCCAGCAGACACCGCCGAATACGGTGCTCGTCAGCCTGGCGCTGTTCCTCACCGCGTTCGTCATGGCGCCGACCTTCGAATCCGCCTGGGAGCAGGGCATCAAGCCGCTGATCGACGAGGAAATCACTCAGACCGAGGCGTTCGAGCGCTCGATGGCGCCGGTCAAGGTGTTCATGGTGACCCATGTGCGCGACCAGGACTTGCGCCTGTTCCTCGACCTCGCCGACATCGAGGCGATCGAGGATCCGCAGGCGACGCCGCTGCGCGCGCTGATCCCCGCCTTCATGATCTCCGAGCTGCGCCGCGCCTTCGAGATCGGCTTTTTACTGTTCCTGCCGTTTGTCATCATCGACATGGTGGTCGCCTCGGTCCTGATGTCGATGGGCATGATGATGCTGCCGCCGATCATGATCTCGCTGCCGTTCAAGCTGATCTTCTTCGTGCTGGTCGACGGTTGGTATCTGGTCGCCGGCTCGCTGGTACAAAGCTTCGGCTGACGCGGGCGCGGCATAGGTCCGCCCCTGCCCCTCACCGCGCCGTTCGGGCGCCAGCCGTTATCAAACGAAAGCGGCCATTCGATCGCCTCCGTGAGTTGGCGGAGATTGACCCAACTCGGTCGTATTGGCGCACGTTAATCGGAAGAAAGTAGCCACCGCGCGATTTGTTGGAACGAGACGATTGAGCGTAAACTTCGACTATTTCCACCCACGCATAGCAGGGAGGCGCCGATGTTTGCGCGAATCAATTGGGGAAAGGTTCAGGCCGGTAAATGGGACGAATTTGAAGCGGCACTCAAGGATATTGTCGCCAAAGCGGGGACACAGCCAGGCCTAAAAGGGCGCATGCTTTTGCGTGACGCCGACGATCCGGATGCAGGTTTCACCTTGAGCCTTTGGGAAACCGAGCAAGACATGAGGAACTACGAATCCAGCGATACGATGCAAAAATTGGTATTGCCGGCAATCGAACCTTTCTTTTCCGGCGAGTACAAGACCACCTTTGTCGAAGTTCGCTATAGCGAAGTCGATATCTAAATTTTTTTGCACTTTTAGCGAACGGCTCAGCGGCCTGCGTTGATCCGTTCCTATTCGACCACGGTTAACAGACGAGATCGCTAAAACCGGGGGCCATTGGCGCGCGTGCCCGTAGTGTGCGCCGAACTACTTCTGACGGGCGACTTGGAGAAATGCCGCGCACAATACCAGGGACGGATTTGACGAGATGGCCTTGAGGTGACCGACGAGGATGTCGGAATTTGAGAGAATAAGTTGCGATTGACGCCGTCATGGAACCGGTGAGTTCGCATTAGGGCCAATTTCACTTCTTTTCCTCAGGTTTGGCACCCTCCGAAACATCACCTCAAGACCGGCAAAAATGCTATCGCTTTGGCGCCGGCCCGTCTACGAAATTTCAGTGCACCATAAAGACGGGAATCGTGGCGTTCTCGAGAATATGGCGGGTGACACCGCCCAGCACGACCTCACGCAAACGGCTATGCGAATAGGCGCCCATAACAAGCAAATCGGCGTCTTGGGCGCTCCACAGAAGGGTCGATGCAGCACCTTGGCTATGGGGCTGTATCGTTTCCCTAGCAACACTGAAGCCATGCCGTTCGATATATGCCGCCGCACTTTCAGCCGAAGGCCCGGATTTGGCGCCCGTGTCAACGTAAACCACGCGTATGCTGTCGGCCTTATCGAACAGGGGCATCGCCGCATTAAGCGCCCGCGCGGCGGCAGCAGAGCGGTTCCAAGCAATGACGATGTTACCGCCCACTGACTTGACAGGGTGCGGTGGTGCAATCAAAACGGGCCGGCCTGAGTCAAACAGCGCTGCTTCGATGACCGGCGCCGTTGAGTTGTCCTTGCCGTAGCGGGCGCGGCCAACCACGCAAAGATCTGCCACCCGGGCATTCTGGCACACTACGTCATTGGCTCGCCCTGCGACGACGGTGCAGTGTGCGGTGGGTCGCGTTACCGGTATTTCGGCTTCCTGCTCTATGATGCCGTGACGTTCTCGGGCCTGTTTGAACGCATCAGTCGCCTGCTTTTGCATTCGTGCACTGTCGCGGTCGAACGTATCAGCAAATTTCTCGAGTGATTCGAGACCGGAATATACTGGCGCATCTGTCAGAAATTTGCGGGCGTCAACCCGAACGTGCAGCCCTTCGACGTGAGCTTCGTGTCGGGTCGCTAATTGAAAGGCTGCCTCGGCGGCGCTTTCTTCCGAGCCGCGCCCATCGAGGTAGGCCAGAATGTTGGTGATCATCGTACGCCTCCCTGTTCAGTCGACGGTATTTACTCCTTTTGCGATGACAACAGTTTTTGGATTTCGTCGAAGGAGTCACTGATCCGTTGTTCAATGGCGTCCAACGCTTCGGCGTTTGTTTTGGCCATGATCTGCGAGATCTCGTTCATGTCTTGTACTGCCTTTTCATAGGCAGCTTTAGCGCGTTCCAACTGCTGCGTCGCCTGGGTCGAGGGGTCACCGGAGTCGGACGCTTCTTTAAAGGCCTCCTGAGCGCGTTCCATGCTTGCCTGCAACATGGCGGCTTGCTTTTCGGCGTATGCCTGCATGCCGGTGGCGATCGCTTGGCTCGCCTGATTCATTGCGTCGAGATTGCGTTGAAAGGACTCCGCCCATTGATTGGGATCGATCCCCGGCAATTGGAACTGCGCGAAATTTTTCTGCAAGTCACTGAGATACTTAAACGGTTCTTCTTTAGCCATGGCCCTAGTCCTCATCATCGCTGAAGCTGCTGCGATTAAATCTTAGCACGCCCTCGAGCGACCATGCACTCAGCTTGCATTCGGTTTTCAGGAGACTAACCGTCGGCATCGAAGCAGCGCGAAAGCGCGTAAATGCAATCTCAAGTGCCACCGATTTGCTCATATGGAAAACGTGTCGAACGTCCGTTGTTGGCTATTTCGGAAGTCACCGCCGACACTAGCAGCGTCCGCTCGCATCGCTCGCAGACATTCGAAACTATCCGACTGGCATCGCCCCTCGCTTACGCCTTCCGCGGTTGCCGGTCCGCGCCGCGAGATTTCGCCTCTGTCCGAATTGGTGATGCCGCGCGGTCCCATTCGTGTTAGGTACCCGCGCAATCAATAAGCCGTTGCCAAACAGGGCAGTCGGCCATCGTGCAGAGAGGAGTCGCGGGTCCATGGAGTTCACCAAAAGCCCAAGCGTCGCACCCAATCCCAACGAGGCGATGCCGCTGGCGGCGATCGTCAGCTTCGCCACCGACGCGCCGTCGACCGCGGTGATTGCGGTTTCCGGCGGCGGCCACAGCTGGACCGTCGAGATCGACCAGCCGGCGAGTGAACACAGCCGCGCGCTGCTGGGATTGCGCGTCGGCACCGACTACGAAATCACCGTGCGCGCGCGCGACCAAGCCGGCAACGAAGTGACGGCGGATGCGCCCCTGCAATTCACCGCGCCGCCCCTGCCCGGCGATTTCCCGCCGCTCGAGGTTCAGCTCTGCGAAGCAGCCGAACGCGAACCGGCGACGATGATCTTTCCGGTCGGCCACCCGCCGACCGCACCGATCGAGAACAAGGTCAACTACCTGGTCGGCATGGACCGGAACGGCGACATCGTGTGGCTGCGCAAGATGCCCGGCCAGGTGCACGACATTCAGCGTCTCAGCAACGGCAACTTGCTGTGGATGACCGGCAATTTCCTGCTCAACGAAATCGACCTGTTGGGCAACCGGGTCGCCGGCTGGTACCCGCGCCACCACCAGGACAACCCGCCGCCGGACAGCGTGCTCGTCGACACCCAAAGCTTCCACCACAGCGTCGCCGAAATGCCGTCGGGCAACATCGTGACCTTGAGCCACGAAACCCAGGATTTCGATAACTACCCGACCAGCGATACCGATCCCGACGCGCCGACGGAGACCCGCCCGATCATCGGCGACACCATTGTCGAGTTCACCCGCGCCGGTGAAATCGTGCGCGAGATCAAGCTGTTCGACCTGCTCGATCCCTACCGCATCGGCTACGGCCTGAACGATCCGTTCTGGCACATGCGCGGCTATGAGGGCGGCGTCGACTGGGCGCACGCCAACGGCATCGCCTACGACGCCAGCGACGACAGCTTTGTCGTCTCGGTGCGCCATCAGGACGCGCTGATCAAGATCGACCGGGAGTCGGGCGAGCTGCGCTGGATGCTCGGCACCCATAAAAACTGGGGCGAGCGTTGGCAGCAATACTTGCTCGACCCGGCCGAGGGTCTGGCGTGGCAGTACCACCAGCACGATCCCTCAGTTACCGGCCCCGGCACCTTCATGGTGTTCGACAACGGCAACAACCGGGCGGTGCCGTTCGACACGCCGACCCCGCCGCCGCAAAACCGCAGCCGCGCCGTCGAGTTCGCCGTCGATGCCGCCGCCAAGACGGTCGACCAGGTGTGGTCCTATGGCGACGGCGACGACGCCGAGGCGATCTATTCCAACTTCGTCAGCGGCGCCAACAAGCTGTCTGAGACCGGTAACGTCTACATCACCTTCGGCGGCGTGATCACCGATCCCGACGGTCGCCCCTCGGCCAATGCCCGCGAGCACCAGATCTCGGTGCGCATGGTCGAGGTTACCCACACCACGCCGGCGAAGAAGGTCTTCGAGATGGTGGTCAAGGACACCGCCAGCGAGGACCCGGTCAGCTGGATGGCGTTCCGCGCCGAGCAGCTGCCCGACCTGCGCGGCATCTAGGCGACGCTGAGTCGGCGACGGCGCTTACGGATCGTCGCGCGCCGTTACCCCGCCAACGCCGCGATCAACTGTTCGTCGTTGACTACCGGGACGATCTCGAAGTCCAGCAGATCGGACCAGTCGCGCACCCATTTGACGATGGCCACGGGGTCGTCGGTCTCGGTGATCGCGAAGCCACGCCCGGCCGAGACGTCGAACCAGCGCGCGTGCATGGTAACGCCTTCCGGCGGCATCGCGCCGGTCGCTTGGAAGCGCTCGATCACAGCTACCGAGTGCGCCGGCGGGTATGTCCAGATTGTCATGTAATGCATGGTTCCTCCCCCTTTTTGGTGGTCTTCGAATTCGGCGGATTTCAAGATGAACCGATCGAACTTGGCTTTATGGCGTGCGGAAACGCCAGCGCCTCCATCTGTTCGCG
>JBFKGW010000021.1:0-12552 GCA_041633145.1 Alphaproteobacteria bacterium | reverse complement strand
GGTCATGCGGCGGCGGATCGACGAAACCACCTGGTTGCGCAACAGAATGTTGGCCTGCACCTTTTCGCGGCGCAAATCTAGATAGCGGTAGCGCAGGCGTAATTCCTCGTTGGTGTCTTCGTCGGAATTGACCTGCAGCGGCAGCATCGCGGCCGGCGCTTCGACCGCCGCGTCGGCGATCTGTACCTCGACGAGACCGGTCGGCAGGGTCTCGTTGACGGTGTCGGCGGTGCGTTCGACCACCGGGCCGGTCACGGTCAACACCGATTCGAGGCGGACCGCCTCGACTGTCTCGAACAACTCGCTCGAGGTGTCGATGACGCATTGGGTGAGACCGAACTGGTCGCGCAGATCGACGAACAGCAGGTGGCCGTGGTCGCGCTTGCGGTGGACCCATCCCGATAGCCGGACGGTCTCGCCGGCATGATCGGGGCGCAATTCGCCACAATTGTGCGTTCGAAATGGATGCATCGGCTGCCTCGGAATACGGCGCGGAACACGCGTCGCGCGCCAATGGCCATGGAACGCCGCGGTCTGTCAACCCATTGCCGCCGTCGGCGCCTCGGCGGACCCGCTCACCGCGCCTTTCGGGCACGGTCGAATCCGTGTAGAAGAGTATCAATGTCGCTGATCACCACGTCTGCCGCGCTGGCGGACATCTGCAAGTCCCTGGCGCGCGCCGACTATCTAACCGTCGATACCGAATTCATGCGCGAAGGCTCGTTCTGGCCGCGGCTGTGCTTGCTGCAGATCGCCGGACCGGACGACGCCGTCGCCATCGACCCGCTGGCCGATCACATCGACCTCGCGCCGCTGTTCGAGCTGCTCGCCGACCCCGATATCCTGAAGGTCATGCACGCCGCCCGCCAGGATATGGAGATCTTTTACCATTTGACCGGCGAGCTGCCGCATCCGCTGTTCGATACCCAGGTCGCCGCTATGGTGTGCGGCTTCGGCGACCAAGTCGGCTACGAGGCCCTGGTGGCCAAGCTGACCGGCGCCCGGCTCGACAAATCGTCGCGCTTCACCGATTGGGCGCAACGGCCGCTGAGCGAGCAACAGCTCAACTACGCGCTAGGCGACGTTATCTACCTGCGGCCCGCCTACGAAGCGTTGCGCGCCCGCGTCGAGGAGGCGGGACGTCTGCATTGGATCGAAGAAGAGATCGCGCTGCTGAGCGACCCGGCGCTCTACCGTGTCGACCCCGCAGAGGCGTGGCGGCGGCTCAAGCCCCGGCGCACCGAGCCGCGTTATCTGACGGTGCTGCAAGCGGTGGCAGCGTGGCGCGAGCGCGAGGCGATGGAACGCGATCTGCCGCGCAACCGCATCGTGCGCGACGAAACATTGTTGCAGATCGCTGCACATCCGCCGGCCGACGCCAAAGCGCTCGACCGCGTTCGCGGCCTGTCCCGCGGGTTCTCCAACAGCCGGCTCGGCGCAGGGCTAATCGACGCCGTCGCCGCAGGCCGCGCCACGCCATTGGAATCGGCGCCGACCGCCCCGCCCAAGCGGGATCTGCCCGCCGGGATTGGGCCGCTGACCGATCTGCTGAAAGTCCTGCTCAAGCACAAATGTGAAGAGCATCAGGTCGCCCAGCGTCTGGTGGCCAACGTCGGCGACCTCGAGCTGATCGCTGCCGACGATAATGCCGATGTCGCGGCGCTCAAAGGCTGGCGGCGCGAATTGTTCGGCACCGATGCGCTGCACCTGAAACATGGCAAAGTGGCGTTGGCCGCGACCGGCACCCATGTCCGCCTCGTCCCGGTGAACGGCACCGGCGATGTCGATGCGCTACCCGCGAGCGCGCCCAGCAGCAACGGCGGCAGACGCCGACGGTCGGGACGGCGGCGCAAGCGGACAGCAGCACCGGCGGCGGCGCCGGAAGCGATCGACGGTGAACCCGCCTAAGCGCCGGTCGCTTCGCTCAATGGACAACCAGTCTGAACTTCCGCTGCATTTGGGCAGCCAACTGCGATAGCCGGCTCCGCACCACCTCGCTCACCAAATCGGCCATCGGCTGGTATACCGCGAGCGTCAACCGGCGCTTGCCCAGCTGCAACCGGCTGCCATCGAGTAACTCGGGTTTACCGCCCGAAAGGGTTTCGGCGAGACGCAGAGCGTCGCCGAGCGTGCGTGACCACTGGATGTCGGCCGGCTCGAGCAGCGCTTTGACCGCCCGCAGGGCGTGATCGTCCATGTCGCCGCCATAGCGGCGATAAACGGCAAGTGCCAGCTTGGCTTTTTCAGTGTGGTCGATGGCAATCAGCGGCAACCGCAGAATGCGAAAATAAACTTGCTCGGAGCGATAATCGGGATGCTCGTGCCAGCCAATATCAGCCAGCAAGCACACGGCGAAGCGCAGGCGGCGCGCCGCGCTATCTTCGTCGGGAAACAGCGGCGCCACCCAATCGGCTAACCGGTTGTCGCCGGCACCGAAGCGGTTTTCCCGGTTGGCAATGTCGCGGCACGCCAGCAGAAGCGGATCGGCATTTTTGTCGGATTCGTTGAGGCGATCGAACAATATCCCCTCACGAATTCCGAGCGCCGAGAAGACAACTTCCGCCGGCTTGAGAATTTCGATCAGTCGCTGCAACACCAAGGCAGATACGGGAATCGCAGCAGCGCGCTGTGCCGGCACCGCCTCGCTCAACGGCAGGCTCGCTTTGCTCAGGCCCGCAATGACCTGGCAGAATTCCGCCGCGCGGTCGGCACGAATGATGTAGTTGTGGATCACCCGCAAGGGATAGCCCGATTGGATCATGTGGAGCCGGGCGATCGCCCGCCAGGCGCCGCCGATGGCGTAGAACTGGCGGCCGGAAATTTCGGGCAACCAATCGGCCGAGCGCAGCAAATTATCGACCCGCTTGGACAGCGCCTTTTGATTCGAGCCGACATCGCTCAGCAGGCGCAGGTGACCGAGCGGTAGGCTGTGGCCGGCGCCAAACCGGCCGTTGTCGAGGGTCGCTAATTCCAGGCTGCCGCCGCCGAGATCGCCGCCGATACCGTCGGCGTCGGGAAAGCCGCATATCACGCCGCAGGCGCCGAGGCGGGCCTCTTCGTCGCCGCCCAACTGTTTGACCGGCCGGCCGAAGATCGCTTCTACTTGGGCTAAAAAGTCGGCGCCGTCGGCGGCCTCGCGCGTCGCCGCGGTCGCCATAATACTGAGGTCTTCGGCGCCCATCGCGCGCGCTAGCGCGGCATACCGCGGCAAGCTCGCCAGGGCGCGCTTGACCCCGTTGGCGTCGAGATGACCGGTGCGGTCGAGGCGCCGGCCGATGCCGCAAATGACGCGCTCGTTGAATACCGGCACCGGCGCGCGCGAACTGCTTTGGAAGACCACCAGCCGGATCGAGTTCGACCCGATATCGACGACACCGGCGGGACGCCTGGCAGCGGAATCAAAATCGGTCGCCATCGCCGTGGCGTCTATCGAAATTTAATCTTCGTTGTGAACCAGCAAACGCGGCACGCTGCCGGGATCTTTCAGCGCGCTGCCGCGTCCCGACAGGCTGGGATTGGTCATGAAATAGGTATGGGCGCTGAATGGTTCTGGCTCGTCGTTGGTGGCGGCTCGGAAATAGCGGCCATCGGGTTCCATATCCCAGCTTTGCGCCAGGTCATTCAGATTCGCAACCATGATCTGGTCGAGGATCTGCTGCTGCACGGTTACGTTCTCGATCGGCACCATGATCTCGACGCGGCGATCGAGATTGCGCGGCATCCAGTCGGCCGACGAGATGAATACCTTGGCCTCCCGCGACGGCAATTCGTGCCCGGCACCGAACACCATGATGCGGGAATGCTCGAGGAAGCGGCCGACGATGCTTTTGACTTCAATATTTTCGCTCAAGCCCGGAACGCCGGGACGCAAGCAGCAGATGCCGCGGATGACGAGCCTGATCTGCACCCCGGCCTGCGACGCCCCGTAGAGTTTATCGATGATGTCGCCATCGACCAGATTGTTGAGTTTCGCCCAAATCTCGGCCGGCTGGCCGGCGCGCGCATGGGCGATCTCGGCGTCGATCAGATCGACCAGGGTCTGGCGCAGATTGACTGGCGCGACGGCGATCTTGCCGCGCGCCTCGGGGCGGGCGTAGCCGGTCATGTAATTAAAAATGCGCCCGGCATCCTGGCACAGCTCGGGATCGCTGGTGAAATAGCTCAAATCGGTATAGATGCGCGCGGTGATCGGGTGATAGTTGCCGGTGCCGAAATGGGCGTAGGTCTTAAGGTCGTTGCCTTCACGGCGCACCACCAGGCTGATCTTGGCGTGGGTCTTCAAGTCGATAAACCCATAGACCACCTGCACGCCGGCGCGCTCCAACTCGCGCGCCCAGCGAATATTCGCCTCTTCGTCGAAGCGCGCCTTCAATTCGACCAGCGCGGTCACCGACTTGCCGGCCTCGGCGGCTTCGATCAGGGCGCGCACCACCGGCGAGTCTTCCGAGGTGCGATAGAGCGTCTGTTTGATCGCCACCACCTGGGGATCGCGCGCCGCCTGGCGCACGAACTGCACCACCACATCGAACGATTCGAAGGGATGGTGGACGACGATGTCCTTGGCCCGAATGGCGGCAAAACAATCGCCGGCAAAATCGCGGATGCGTTCCGGGAAGCGGATATCGAATGGCTTGAACAGCAGGTCTGGGCGGTTGTCGACGATCAGCTCGCTGGTGCGGTCGAGGCCGAGGATGCCGTCGAGAATAAAGATGTCGCTCTGATCGGCGCCGATATGGCTGGTGACGAACGCCTGCAGATCGGCCGGCATGCCGGCATCGATGGTCAGGCGAATGACGTTACCGCGCCGGCGGCGCTTGAGCGCGGTTTCGAACACCCGCACCAGGTCTTCGGCCTCTTCGAGAATTTCGATGTCGCTGTCGCGGATCACGCGAAACGCGCCGGCGCTGTACATCTCGAAGCCGGGAAACAGCTTGCCGAGATACATCGTCACCAGTTTTTCCAACTGGATGAACCGGGTTTGCGCGCCGGGCAGGCAGATGAAGCGGTCGATCTGTGCCGGCAGGGGCAGCAGGCCGACCATCATCCGGTTATCGCTCGGGCGCACCAGCTGCAGCGCCAGCGCCAAGCCGAAATTGGGAATGAACGGGAACGGGTGCGCCGGGTCGACGGCAAGCGGCGTCAGCACCGGAAAGATCGCCATCATAAAGTGCTCGTTGAGCCACGTCCGTTCGGCATCGTCGAGTTCGTCGGGCTCGACCACCGCGATATTGTTGTCGCGCAGCTCACCGCGCAGCTTGCGCCAGATGCGCTGTTGCTCGGCGGTCAGTGCGCCGGCACGTTCATTGATCGCGGTAAGTTGCTGACCGGGCGTCATGCCGTCCTGGCTGGGCGATTTGACATCGGCCGCCACCTGCCCTTTCAGGCCGGCGACCCGAACCATGTAAAATTCGTCGAGGTTCGACGCCGAAATCGACAAGAACCGCAGGCGCTCGAGCAGCGGGTGCGACGGATTATCGGCCTCTTCGAGCACCCGCTCGTTGAAGGCGAGCCAAGACAACTCGCGGTTGATGAAGCGGTCGACCGACGCGCTATCGACCAACGACGCATCGAAGTCAGAAATCTCCTTTATGTCGCTGACTGCCACTTCGCTTCGCCTCTGTCGAATCAGAAATTGCCAGGGCTCTGACCCGCGCGGTCAGTTACCAAGACAAAAGGATAGACGCAACACCACTGTGCCCGCAAATGTCTGACAATATTATTGCTTATTTATTACAGTTGGTCTCTCGGGGCGCCGTTGGCAATACCCGGCAATACATCGCGCAGCAGCGGAACGGTAACCCGCCGCTGAGACGCCAGGGCCAGTCGATCGACCGCGGCAACCAAGCGTTCGGCGGCCTCGAACGAGCGCTCCATGCGGGTCACCGCGAACTGGACGACGTCGACGCCGACCGACAGCTGCCGGTCGGCGAACAACTTCAGCAGCACCGCACCGAGCACCGCGTCATCAGGCGGCGCAATCGACGCCACCGGCAGAGCATTCAAGCGCGAGCGCAAATCGGCGAGCCCGAGCGGCCAGCGCGCCGGCGGCGTGCGGGAACTGAACAAGATGTGCCCGCCGCGCTCGGCGATCATGTTGTACACATGCAAGGCCGCGCGCTCGCGCCGGGGATTGCCAGCCACGACGTCGGCCCCGTCAACATAAACGTCGCAATGCTCACCGATTAAGTCGGGCGGCTCGCGGTCATCGAGATCGGCGGCGGTGATCATCGGCGCAGCGGCGCGCGCCCGCCACACCTGGCCAAGGTGCGATTTCCCACTGGCCGCCGGCCCCCAAATGACCAGCCCCGGGGCCGGCCAGTCGGGCCAGCGGTCGATCCAGGCGACGGCGTCGGCGTTGCATTGCGACACCAGAAAGTCGGCCCGGCCCAACGCCGGACGATGGCCCAAATCGAGGACCAGCTGCGCCGGGGCCTCGGTGGTCACGGCGCGATCGGCCGCAGCACGCGCATTCGCAGCGCGTCGTCGGTCTGAACCGACCGAAAAGGATCCGTCGAGGGTGCCGTGATCGAGGGCTGTTCCAACGCCAGATCCTGTTGCGCCAGGGTCGCGGCGAGTTGCGTTTCATCGCCGAAATGTATGATTTCGATCTCTGCGGAATCGCGGGTCAGCGAGATCAGCGACACGTTGGAGATCGACGCGATGTTATTCAACCGCCGCTCGACCGATATCCACTGTTCAAGCGAGGTCAGCGGCACAGCCAGCAACAGCCGGCCCGGCCGGTCGAATTCTATGATGTTCGTCGATTTCCATAAATCTTCCACCCCCGCAGCGACGCCAGTGGCGGCATCGAACAGCAAGGCCGGGATCGTCGCCGGGTCCGACGTTTCAAAGTTGAGCAGGATCGGCGTCTGGTTGGGCGCACCGATGCGGCTGGCGGCGATGTCGATGCGGGTGGAGATTGCGGTCTCAGACAGCGTCGCGACAGCAACCAAGACATCGCCGGCGCGATAGCGGCTGGCGATCGCCGACAGGCGCAGCGGGTCGCCTTCGGCGGCCTGCGCTGCATCCACGTCGGCGATGTCGCTCAAATCGCCAACCGGCACGATCAGGGGTACCAGATCGCCAACCTGCGGCAGCTGCGACCAGGCTTCGCGCCACGGATTGGGATCGTCCCATAACACCAGCCGGTCGTCCTGCTGCAGTACCGGCAGCACCAAAACCGGCTTGCTGGTGCTTTCGGCAAACGGAACGCCGGCCTCGCGCAACAAGCGGCGGATCTCCGCCGGCTTGAAGGTGACGGTCATGTTCGCCAAATAGCGCACGTCGGAGGTTTTCTCATCGGCAACCTCGAGCGCTTGCACCATAAAATCCAACCGCTCCTTGTCCACCGCGGGCAAGCGCCCATGGTCGGTGCGCAGGGTCAAGCGGCGCAACATTGTCGCCAACGCGGCGCGCTGGCCGCGGCGGAATGCGGCCGCGCGTGCCGCCGCCGCCGTATCGGCAGTCTCGTCGACCGAAATCCCGCTCACGGTGAAAACGTCGGCCGCAGCCGGTGCCGCCCACGCCCCGACCGCGCCGATCAGAGCCAGCGCCAGCACGGCCCCACCGATCCGGCGAATTAGAGATATCGGACACATTGCAAATGACATCGAAAGACCTATTGTTGGGCGCCGCGCGCCAATCGGTTTGCGTCGTTTTGGCAAACCGGGACGCGCGGTGGCAGGCACCAATCCATAACACGATTTTGGCAAAGACGTGGCGGACGGAGAAGCGACATTTCACTGACCTATAAACAGTCTGGCGTCAATATCGCCGCAGGCAACGCCTTGGTCGAGGCCATCCGCCCGCTCGCCGCCGCCACCAGCCGGGCCGGCGTGGCCAGCAGCTTGGGCGGCTTTGGCGGTATCTTCGATCCCAAGGCGGCGGGCTACGAGGACCCCTTGCTCGTCGCGGCGACCGACGGCGTCGGCACCAAGCTGAAGCTCGCCATCGAGGCCGACAAATACGACACCCTCGGCATCGATCTGGTGGCAATGTGCGTCAACGATCTGGTGGTGCAAGGCGCCGAACCCCTGTTCTTTCTCGATTACTACGCCACCGCCCACCTCGACACCGCTATCGCCACCGCGGTGATCGCCGGCATCGCCGAAGGCTGCCAGCAAGCCGGCTGCGCGCTGATCGGCGGCGAGACGGCGGAAATGCCCGGCCTGTACAGCGCCGGCGACTTCGACCTGGCAGGCTTTGCCGTCGGCGCGGTCGAGCGCAGCGGCCTGCTGCCGAGGGGCGACAATCCCGCCAAACCTGGTGATACCGTGATCGGGCTGGCCTCGAACGGGCTACATGCGAACGGCTTTTCTCTGGTCCGCCGCGTCGTCGTGGACAGCGGCGCCGCGCTCGACCAACCGGCGCCGTTTGGCGGCCAAGACTCCTTGCAAAAGGTCCTGCTCGAGCCAACGCGGATTTATGTCGGCGCCTGCCTCGCCGCCATTGGCGGCGGCGCGATCAAGGCACTGGCGCATATCACCGGCGGCGGGCTGCTCGAAAATATCCCGCGTGTCCTGCCGGCAGGCTGCGGTGTCGAGCTGGATGCCGCGACATGGACCGCGCCGCCAATATTCGGCTGGCTGCAACAGCAGGGCAAGATCGCCGACGAAGAGATGGCGCGGACATTCAACTGCGGTATCGGCATGGTCGCGATCGTCGACCCGGCAGCGGCCGATAAAACGATGCAGGCCTTCGCCGCCAAGGATGAAAGGGCGATGGCGATCGGCCGTGTCGTCGAATCCGAAAGCCAGGCCGTGACCCTGCTAAACCTGAACGCCGCCTTGCAGACTGGTTGACCCTAAGCCCATGACAAAGCTCAAGCTCGGCGTTTTGATTTCGGGGCGCGGCTCCAACCTGCAGGCCTTGATCGACGCCTGCGCCGAGCCGGCCTATCCGGCTGAGATCGTCCTCGTCATATCCAATCGTCCCGACGCCAAGGGTCTCGACCGCGCCCGCGCTGCCGATATTCCAACCCGGGTGATCGAACATACCACCTACAGCGATCGCGAAAGCTTCGATCGCGAGGTCGACGCCGCACTGCGGGCAGCCGACGCACAGTTGATCTGCTTGGCCGGCTTCATGCGAATCTTGAGCGGGTGGTTGGTCGGCCAATGGCCTGACCGGATCGTCAATATCCACCCCTCGCTGTTGCCGGCGTTCAAGGGCACCGATTCGCACGCTCAGGTGCTGGCGGCCGGGGTCAAGATCAGCGGGTGTACGGTGCATTTCGTCAGCCCCGAGATGGACGCCGGGCCGATCATCATGCAGGCCGCCGTGCCGGTGCTGGCTGACGACAATGAGGACAGCTTGGCGGCGCGCGTGCTGACCGCCGAGCATCGATGTTATCCGCGCGCGGTGCGCTTGATCGCGGAAAATCGGGTCACGGTCGAGGACCAGCGGGTGGTTGTCGCCGGCGAAGCGAAGGCGGCAGAACCGCTCTTCAGTCCGCCGGCAGACTAATTGCCGCAGGACCACCGAAGCTCTTTTCCGGCGCAGCCGCCACTCTTATAACTACCCCTCCAAATTCAAACCGACGCAATCTGAGGACAGGTCATGGCCGATCTTCAACAGGAATTGGAAAAGCGCCAGCACACCTGGCACAACTTTATAAGATGGTCGTTCTGGTCGGCCGGGATCATCGCCGTCGTATTGATTCTGATGTGGATATTTCTGCTGTAGCGGCAGTCCGGCGTTGGACACGAGAAAGGCGCCCCTGGGGCGCCTTTTGCATTGCATGATTGTTGGGGTCTGAGTTAGCCGACAATTTCGTCGTCAGAAAAGAAAAACGCGATCTCCTGCGCCGCGGTCTCGGGGCCGTCGGAACCGTGTACCGAGTTCGCCTCGATCGATTCCGCGAAATCCCTTCGAATGGTCCCCTCCGCTGCTTCCGCCGGGTTGGTCGCGCCCATCACGTCGCGGTTGCGGTTGATCGCATCGTCGCCTTCGAGCACCTGCACGACGACCGGTCCCGACGTCATGAACGACACTAGGTCGTCGAAGAACGGCCGCTCGCGGTGGACGTCGTAGAACGCTTCGGCGCGCTCTTTCGTCAGTCGGACGCGCCGCTGGGCGACGATGCGCAATCCGGCTTCTTCCAGCCGGTCGATCACCTTGCCGGTGATGTTGCGCCGCGTTGCGTCGGGTTTAATGATTGACAGGGTTCGCTCGACTGCCATGTAACCTAACTCCGTTGATGTATCGATTGTACCAAGGCCGGGCGGGTTATATCGGCCACGCCTGGCCCCGGCAAGCGGGGCTCCGGCGCCTGCTCAATTTTCTGCCTTCTGCTCCCAGCCGCCGTTATCGGTCTGCTGCCAATAGGTCAGGTCGTGGTCGCCGCCCTGGTAGGCCCGCCATTGCTCGCGCGCCCGGGTCACCGCGTCGGGGTCGCGGCCATCGAACAACATGCATACCAGGTCGTACTGGTCGACCGCCTCCGATGCGGCGCCGTCGGCGAGGAACAGAACCCTTGCGGCGTTGGGATTTTCGTCGCTGTCGGTCAGCCAGATCGGCTGTAGTTCGGCGGCGCCATCGGTACGGCTGCCGTGGGGCAAAAAGCTGCGGTCGTTATAGGTCCATAAATGCGCGTTCAAATGCTCGACCCGCTCGGCCGAGCCGACCATGACGACGGCACGCTTGCGGTCGCGCACGAGGGTGCGCTCCAGCATCACCGGCAGGACGTCTTCCAGCGACCGGCGGGTCAGATGGTAGAAGCGAATTTCCGTCACCGGCGGCGTTCCCGCTGCACTTATTTGCCTTCGTAATGATCGTGGACAAAGCGGTCGAGCGCGCGCACGCCAAAGCCGGTCGCGCCCTTACCCATCAACGGCCGGTCGCTATCCGTCCAGGCAACGCCCGCGATATCGAGATGAGCCCAGTCGACGCCGCTGGTAAAGCGCTGCAGAAACTGCGCCGCGGTTATACTGCCGCCCCAGCGTGGGCCGACGTTTTTCATGTCGGCGCGCGGCGTGTTGATCTGCTTGTCATAGGCCTCGTCGAGCGGCATGTGCCACAGCTTTTCGCCGGTCGCTTTGCCGGCATCGACCAGCCGTTCGGCGAGCTCGTCTGTGCTGGCGTAGACGCCGGCATACTCGCGGCCCAGCGCCACCATGATCGCACCGGTCAGCGTCGCCAGGTCGATCATCACGTCGGGCTTAAACCGCTTTTGCGCGTACCAAAGGATATCGGCCAGCACCAGCCGGCCCTCGGCATCGGTGTTGATCACCTCGATGGTTTGCCCCGACATCGATTTGACGATGTCGCCGGGCCGCTGCGCGTTGCCGTCGGGCATATTTTCGACCAGTCCGACGATGCCCACCACGTTCGCTTTCGCCTTGCGGCCGGCAAGCGCGTGCATCGCGCCGATGACCGCGCCCGAGCCGCCCATGTCCCAGATCATTTCCTCCATGCCACTGGCGGGCTTGATCGAAATGCCGCCGGTATCGAAGGTCACGCCCTTGCCGATCAATGCTACGGTCTTGGCGTTCGGAGCGCCGCCGTTCCAGCGCATGACCACGCATTGGGATTCGCGCACGCTGCCCTGGCCGACGCCGAGTAGGGCGTTCATCCGAAGCTTGCGCATTTGCGCCTCGCCCAAAACCTCGACCCGCACGCCCAACTTGGAGAGTTTGCGGCACTGCGCCGCCATCCATTTCGGCGATTTGACGTTGCTCGGCTCAGAGACCAGATCGCGCGAGAATTCGAGGCCGTCGGCAACCGCCGACAACGGCGCAAAGCGGCGGCGCGCGACCGCTGGGCGGGGAACCATGACGGTCAACCGGCCAACCGGCTTCTTATTATTGTTGTTGGTTCCGGCAGCGCCGGTCTTGTATTTGTCGAAGCTGTAGCTGCGCAGCCGCGCGCCGTAGCCGAGATGGGCGGCGATATCGGCCAGCTGAGTGGGCGCCCCCGACGGCGCCTCGGCGAGCACTACCGCGTTGGTGCCTTCTACCGATTGCACGGCCTGGTATACGCCGGCACCGAAGGTCTGCGCCTCGAGTTCGCCAAATTTTTTCGCCTCGCCGGTACCGACGATCAAATAGGTCGCATTTTTACGGCCAGCCGGCGCCAGGACGGCAAGATACTCGCCCAGCTTGCCGCTGAACCGCGCCGCCTTAACCGCGCGCGACAGCGCACCGTCGACCTGTTTGTCGATTTGTTCGGCCCGCGGGCTCAGCTTATTTTGAGCGCCGGCACCGACCACAACGATCCCGCGCGCGGGCACCTTCACTTCTGCAAACGATATTTTCATACCCAACTCCCCTCACCTGGCTGCGGTCACGCGCCGGTCGGATGCCGCCGCGCCACCGCACATGCGCCACGTTCGTGTAGATCACAGGCCGAGCGAGCGCAAGACGGGGCGCAGCCCGGGTGTTTGTTGCGTGCAACCGATCTGTTACAAATCGCCGCGAATCGGGCACACTCGGGCGGCCATGGATGGGCGACACAATCGACGGAAGGCTTCCGCGCGGAAGCCGCGTTTCGGATGACGGCGATCAACCGGTATATATTTAGACAGCTCGTCATTACCGCATTGTTCGTTGCGGG
>JBFKGW010000020.1:0-12807 GCA_041633145.1 Alphaproteobacteria bacterium | reverse complement strand
GATTATTTCTTTGCCCAGGTCAGCGTCGAAGACCGGCTGGTCGACTACAAGCCGACCTGCGGCAACATTCTGTCGGGTGTCGGCCCCGCCGCCATCGAGATGGGATTGATCGAGCCGAGCGACGCCGTCACCACCATCAATATCCTCGCGGTCAACACCGGCGCGCGCATCGTCGCCTCGATCCGCACGCCAGGCGGGGTGGTTCAGTATGACGGCGATGCGGCGATCGACGGCGTGCCGGGCACCGCGGCGCCGATCGAGCTTGCCTTCATGGACGTCGCCGGATCGGCGACCGGCGCCTTCTTGCCGACCGGCAACCTGACCGACGAGATTAACGGCATCACTGTCACCTGCATGGACGTCGCCATGCCGATGGTGATCGCGCGCGCCGACGCGTTTGGCCTCTCCGGCTACGAAAGCCGCGACGAGCTCGACGCCAACACCGATTTCTTCGCCCGCATGGAGGCGCTCCGCCTCAAGGCGGGCGAGATGATGGGCATGGGCGACGTTGCCAAGTCGGTCACCCCGAAATTCGGTGTACTCGCGCCGGCGCGTGACGGCGGCACCATCGCGGCGCGCTATTTCATGCCGTGGAAAACCCACCCGACGATGGCCGTCACCGGTTCGCAATGCCTGGCGTCGTGCACGTTGACGCCGGGCACGGTGGCTGACGGGTTGGCGGAGAAGCCGGCTGGCTCGCCGGCCACCGTCACGCTGGAGCATCCTTCGGGCGCCATCGACGTTTTGGTCGATTACCGGGCTGACGATGGTTTTGAATTGATCTCAGCCGGACTGCTGCGGACCGCGCGCAAGCTGGCGGAAGGCACGTTGTTCGTTCCGGCCAAAGTGTGGGACGCCCGTGCGGCGGCGGCTTAACGCCAGCGAGGCGAGCAAATGAACGTATCTATTCTCGACGACTATCAGGACACGCTGCGCGGTTTGGCCTGCTTCGAAAAGCTGTCAGGTCACGACGTGACCATCTGGAACGACCACGTCGATGACCTCGACGCGCAGGCCGAGCGGTTGGCCGACGCCGAAGCGCTGGTGCTGATCCGCGAACGTACCCATGTGACCGCTCCGCTGCTCGAGCGGCTGCCCAACCTGAAGCTGATCAGCAACCGCGGATCCTACCGTCACATCGATGTCGAGGCCTGTACGCGCCTCGGTATCGTCGTGTCGTCGGCGCGCCCCCCCCACGCAATCAACTACGCCGCTGCCGAGCTGACCTGGGGGCTGATCATTGCGGCGATGCGACAGATCCCGCAGCAGATGGCTTCGCTCAAGGCCGGCAACTGGCTGACTCACGTCGGCCGCAGCCTTAAAGACAATACGCTAGGGATCTATGGCTACGGCCGGCTCGGCTCGATCGTCGCCGGCTACGGGCGGGCCTTCGGCATGCGCGTCGTCGTGCTGGCGCGGCCCGACTCGGCCGAACGCGCCCGCGCCGACGGGTTCGACATCGCGCAAAGCCGCGAGGCGTTTTTCGCCGGCTGCGACGTGATTTCCCTGCATCTGCGCCTGATCGACGCGACCCGGGGGATCGTACGCGCCGACGACCTGGCGCGCATGCAGCCGACGTCTCTGCTGGTCAACACCAGCCGCGCCGGGCTGATCGAACCGGGCGCGCTGGTCGCTGCGCTCGCGGCGGGCCGGCCCGGCATGGCGGCGCTCGACGTGTTCGACGAGGAACCGTTGCGTGATACGACCGAGCCGTTGTTGAACATGCCGAATGTCCTCTGCACGCCGCATATCGGCTACGTCACGGTCGAGGAGTTCGAGACCCAATTTTCCGACATCTTCGGCCAGATCGTCGCATTCGCCGAAGGCGACCCGATCAATGTCGTGAACCCCGAGGTTCTCGAAAAACGATAGCGGCGCTTTACGTCCTGGCCTGGAACGCCTGACGAAAGCGCACCCGGCAGGCGGCCATGTCGAGGTCGCGTTTGAAATCGCATGGCGGTGTCGGCAGCACCCGGACCACCAGGAAACGTGGCCCCGGCGCTTGCGTGATGAACGCGGCGGCGTCGGCGATCTGATCGGTTTCCGAAATCGTCAGGGACGAGGCGATCCCTGAACCCTGAGCGATCGCCTCGAGATTTGCGGTACTTGCTGTATGCCCTGTCTGGCGGCCGGTTTCTCCATGCATGGCGTTATCCTGGCACACGATCGTCAGGTTTTGCGGCCGTGCTGCCGCGACGGTGACGAGCGAGCCCACTCCCATAAGCATTTCGCCATCGCCGGTAATCACCGCGACCTTGTGGCCCGGCGCCGACAGCGCCATGCCGAGCCCCATCGGCACCGCGGCGCCCATGGCGCCGGCCATCGAGTAGAGATTGGCGCCATCGTGGGTCAGCGCCGCAGCATCGCGCGAAGCCCCCGCCAAGCCGCTGACGAACAGCCATTCCTCGGGCTTGGGGAACAGCTGCGGCAGCAGGTCGCGCCGATCGATGGTTCCGGTTGGCGATGTAACCATGATCAGAAACCCTTCGCGCCGAGAAATTTCTGACCGAGCACGATCGCCGCCGACTGCGTACCTTTGCCCGATGCGTTGACGGCGGCAATTGTCGCCGTCTCCAGATCGTCCCCCTGTTCCACCTTGAAGATTTGTACGTCCATGGCTTCCAACAGCGTTTCTGCTGCCTCGCCCATGGGATATTGCCAGGGGTTCTGCTCGCCGTAATCGCCGCGCATACTGATCATCATCAACACCGGAAACCGCGCGCCTTTGGCTAGGGATAGATAGTTCAAACAATTGCCGAGACCGCTCGACTGCATACACAAAATGGCCCGCTGGCCGACCAGGTCGGCGCCGGCGCAGATGGCGACGCCTTCTTCTTCGGTGGTCAGCAGTAAGGCGCGCGTGTCGTTGTGTTCTTCGGCGATGGCGATCAACCGGTCGTTGCCGGCGTCGGGCACGTGCGCGAACGTCTTGATGCCGGCTTCGCGCAAGATGTCGAACATGGCGCTCGACCATTCAGCGTAGGGGTGGTCGTCGGTCATGTTTTCTTTCCTCTGGATTTCCTCGTCACAAACCAACGGCGTCATCCGAGCGGCCATGGCAACTCGAGGAGTTCCTGCAACAGGCCCGGCGGGAAGTCGCGGTTAAGAGTGCCCGCCAAAAACGTGATGAATCCGATTCCCGCGGCCGAATAGATCAACACGCGGCCCCAAGCATAGCCGCCGCGCACCCGCAGGAAAGCGACGAAGAATAACGCCAGCGCCAGGATAAAGCCCAGCAACGAGGACAGCACAAGCAACCCGCCAAACCACGCAAGGTTCGCCCACAGACCGTGCGTTGCGTCCAGTTTCTCCCGGCCGGCTTCGCGGTCGGCAAACACCCCGTCGGTTTCCGGAGCTCGCATCATCCGGATAAGCAAAATCAGACAACACGCCAGGGTGATCGAAGAGATGGTCACCGGAAAGATTTTGTCGCTGACCAGATCGATCATCATCGCGTTGACCCAGGCGATCGCCAGATAGGTGGTGATAACCAGCAGGAATATCAGCGGCGCCCGTTTACTCCCGGTCGGCACGTCCCCTTCCGGCAGTATGTGCTTGGCTTGGCGGACCGCGACAAGGATCGAGATGATCGTGAGCGCCAGAATGATCAGCACGATCGGCGAGGCGATATATTCGAAGCCAGTCTCGAAATCACGGCGGAACTTTGCCCCCGCGACCTGGTTCGCCATGTTGGAAAAATTCTCGGCCTGGTTCGATAGCACGAAACCGATCAGGAACGCCGGCCGCGACCAGTCGAACCGGCGCAGGAAGATACCCAGCAGGCCGACCGAAAACAGCGCTACCAAATCGCCCAGCGACTGGCGTGACTGGAACGCCGCAAACGAGATCATCATGAACAGGAACGGCGCGAGCAGCGTAAAGCGGACCGTGGTCAGCCGCGAAATCGGGCCGGACAGCACGATGCACAGACCGGCGCCGAAGACATTGGCCAGCGCCAACGACCAGACGATGGTGTAGGTGACGTCCAGGTTGGTGCGGATCATTTGCGGACCCGCGTCAATTCCTAGCAGCGCCAAACCACCGAGAAATATTGCCATCGAGCCGCTGCCAGGAATGCCGAATATCAATGTCGGCACCAGGCCGCCGCCTTCTTTGGCGTTGTTCGACGATTCCGGACCGATCACGCCGCGAATTTCACCGGCGCCGAATGTCGACTTTTCCTTGGTCGATTGAACCGCATGACCGTAGGCGATCCAGTCGACGACGGAGCCGCCGAGACCAGGTATCACGCCGACGATGACGCCGATAACCGAGCAGCGGACCGATAGTAAAATATTCGACGCCCAGGCGCGTATGCCATCGAGCCAGCCGGCGCCCAGCCCGCCGGATCTGGAAATCGCCCGGTCTTCACGCAGCAGCGCGATAATTTCGGGTATCGCAAAGATTCCGAGACCGACGATCACCAGCTTCAAACCGTCGGTGAGATAGGGAATGTCGTAGGTGGCCATGCGCAGGCTGCCGCCGGCGCCGGCTTCGCCGATCGTGCCGACCATCAGGCCAAGCCCCGCTGCGGCGACGCCTTTGATCGGAAGACGACCCGCCAGGATCGCCACCATCGACAAGCCGAGAATGGTGATCATCAGCATTTCGGGCAAGCCGAAGGCCAAGACGAGCGGCCGGGCAATCAGGATGAAGAAGGTCAGCACGCTGGCGCCGAGCAGCCCGCCGAACAGCGACGACGCAAAGGCGGCGGACAAGGCGAACGCCGCTTCGCCCTTCTTGGCCAGCGGAAAGCCGTCGAGCACCGTCGCCTGGCTTGCCGATGAGCCGGGTATCCCCATCAAGACGCTGGCAAAGGTGTCCGATGTTGGAATAACCGCAACCAGTCCGACCATCAGCGCCAGGCCGGAAACCGGTTCCATCCCGAACATAAAGGGCAGCACCAACGACAGTCCGGCAATGCCGCCCAACCCCGGAAAGACACCGACCGACAGCCCCAGCAAGACGCCCAACACCAGGAACATGATCTGCTCGGGTTGCAGAATCAGCGCAAACGCCTCTCCCAACGCCGGGAGCGCGGTCGACAACACTTCCATCAGTGCGTCCTTCGGGATGGTTGTTCGATGTCCCCCGGGTGGAAGTTAACCCCGGGGGACATCGTAAGTTGCGCTAATTCAGCTTGACGCCGTAACGCTCGGACAACCAGTTCTGAACGAACGCCTTGGCATCCGGCGGCACTTGCGTGCCGAGTTTCAGCGTCGCGGTTGCCTGATCGCCGGTCATCTGCGGATAGATACCCAATCGCGCTTTCGACAGCTCCGGGAAATCTTTGCGCGCCAATACATCATTAAAGGCTTTCTCAAAGGTCGCGATAGCGGCCTGCGGCGCGCCTTTCGGCAGGAACACCATCTTCTGCGCCGGGAAACCGGCAATGAAAAACGCTTTCCAGGCCTCCCATTTCTCGCCCGAGGTTTCACATCCGGCGGTCGCCTCGCAGACTTCCTTGAACGACGGAATGTCCGGGAAAGTCGGATCGCGAACGATGTTGCCGTTGGCGTCCAGCGCGCCCCAGGTCATCATCGGCACGGCCTGGCCGGATTCAACCAGCGGAACCACGTTCTTGAGGTACGCAGCGGAAGTTTGATAATCGATATTGGCTTCGCCGCGTTCGAACATCAGACGGCCGTCGCCACGGCCCTTGATGCCAAACACCGGCTCGACCGTCATGCCGAGCATTTCCCAGGCCAGCAGCGGTACCAGATCGAGCCGCGTCGCTCCCTGAGAGCCCCAGATGAAATCAATTCCTTTCAAGTCGTCAGCGTCGCCGTCGAACTTCTTGGCGATATCGGGCGGCAGGTACGCAACGCCGCCGGTGCCAGACGCCAGTACGACGTTCCAGTCGCCATACTCGTATTTCACGCGTGGATCGCCCAGCAGATAGGGGAACTGGGTAGAGCCCGATGAGCCGAAGATCAGCGTGCCGTCCGTGTATTTCTGGTCCTGAAACCAGTTCGCGCCTTTGGTCGAACCCGCACCCGGCATGTATTTAACAACGACGGTGGGTTTACCAGGCAGCGCTTCGCTCAGTAGTGGTGCATAGAAATTCGCCCATTTCGCCGAGCCGCCCGATTCAGAAAACGGTATAACGAATTCGACGGTTTTACCTTCGAGGTTTAAGGCGTGGCTGTCTGCGCTCGCCACATTTGCGATGCCGAGAGCGCCCAAGCCCATCGCTGCAGCATAAGTTACCGCACGGCGCGTGGCCGTTTTAAAGTCTTTCATGTTCGTCCTCCCTGACGATATCTCTTCAATTCGTTCCGTTGCTTCAGATTCTATTCGACCGCTTCGTTGGTCGTTCGAACTAATGATGCAATTGCCTGTGGCCATCCAACGGAAACATCAAGATGGCACAGCGAGCAGGCATCTATCACATTCAAAACAGATGCTTGTCTATGAGTCTTTTGCATGTAGGCGCTTTCGGCCGATAACCCGGGAACCGTCGCTTCCGACGTCACTGGAGAAACGAAGGAACTTGCTGACCCGCTTGTTTCAGCAATTCGATCATGCGTTGCTGCGAGGCCGTCGGCCGCCAATTCTCGCGCAGGGTCAGGCCGATCCGGCGAGGGGCGGCAGGTACCTTGAAGTTCAGGCGGCTTAAAACGTTGAGGTTTTCTTCGTGCCTAATCTGATGGGCTGAAATCAAGGTCAAGCAGTCGCTGTCGGCGAGCAGCCCCCGGATCAGAATAAGCGAACTGGCTTCGACGACATGTCGCGGACGCAGTGCGTCTTTACCAGAAAACATCATCTCGAAGTTCTCGCGGGTCGGCGTTCCCCTGCGGGGAACGATCCAGGGAAATTCCGTCAAATCCTTCAGACGCAGGCGCGATGTGCCAACCAACGGGTGGGACGGGCGTGCCACCACCGCCAGCTGATCCTCGAAGAGCGGTTGCTGCACGATGTCGTCGACCGGCACCGGGTCGCGCAATGCACCGATCAGCATGTCGATCTCACCATGCCGCAAGGCATGCAGCAGATCGTCATAGGGCCCGTCAACGACGCTGAAATCGACGTCGGGACGTTCGGCCAGCAGTGCGTTGATGGCGCTCGGCAGAACAAAGGTTCGGGCCAGCGGCAGAGTGCCGATCACGATATGCCCAGTATCCTTGCCTTTCCAGTCTTCGATCTCTTCCAATCCCTGCTCGAGTTCGCTGAACGCGAGCCTGGTAAATCGCGCCAGACGCTCTGCCGCGCGCGTCAGGACGACCCCTTGCGACACCACCTCGTAGAACTGCGTGCCCGAGACTTTCTCCAAACTGCGCGCGGTTCGGTACAAGGCGGGCTGCGACATCCCCAATTGCCGCGCCGCCAGAGAGAAATTTCCCGTCTTGGATACCGCCACCAACGCGCGAAGCTGCGCAGAAGTAATACGATGATCGAAACTGCCGCGCCGGTCGCCCTGCGTTTTGTTGCCGCCGTGCGATGTCAGGCGCGCGCCCTGCGCAATCTGGCGCAAGGCCGGCTCCACCCGCCTTAAAAACAGCTGCCCCGGCTCGGTGAGGAAAAGTCCATCGCCCGTCCGTTCAAATAGGGCGGCGCTGATCTGCGTTTCCAGTTTTGCGATGGCCTGCGTCACCGCGGGCTGCGACCGATGAATTCGCTCTGCCGCGCGGCTGATGCTGCCCAGCTCTGCCACTTCGCAAAAGGCTCGAAGGTGACGCAGGTTTAGCCGGCTGGCTTCCATGCGCGCCTCCTTCCGTCAGCCAATCCCAATCACGCTATATATTTTTATTATACCCGCTTCCGTCCTTTGAAATAGCAGTTGGCCGACGGAGGGCCCATAGTTTCTGCTCATCAAAACCTCAGAGAGTACACATGGCCGAGAATAAGACCGCTCTGGTGATCAGCGCCCATGCGGCTGATTTTGTGTGGCGCGCCGGTGGCGCCATCGCGAAACATCAGGCCCTGGGCTACGACGTCACCGTCGTGTGCCTGTCCTACGGCGAACGCGGTGAATCCGCGAAGCTGTGGAAGCAGGAAGGGATGACTTTAGAAGACGTCAAGGCGGCGCGCCGCGACGAAGCCGAAAACGCTGCCGCCGCGCTGGATGTACACGACATCCAGTTCATGGATCTCGGAGACTACCCGCTGGTGGTCGATCGCGACGCAAAATACCGGCTGGTCGATATCATCCGCGCGGTGCAGCCGAACTTCATGATGTCCCATTCGAAGTACGACCCCTACAACACCGACCATATGTACACCACCGAGGTCGCGCTCGAGGTGCGGATGATCGCGCAGGCCTGGGGCCACAATCCGGGCGGGAAAGTACTGGGGGCGCCGCAGCTATATCTGTTCGAGCCGCATCAGACCGAACAGATGGGCTGGAAGCCCGATGTCTTTCTCGACATCACCGATGTTTGGGACAAGAAGCGCGCCGCCATCGAATGCATGAAGGGCCAGGAACATTTGTGGGATTTCTACACCAACGTGGCGGAAAATCGCGGCAACCATTTCCGGCGCAATTCCGGCGGTCAGGCGGGCGGCCGCAACGTGCGCTACGCCGAAGGCTTTCAATCGGTGTTCCCGCGCACTGTGGATGAGCTGTGATGGCGGTGGTTGTCCAGAACATCAAGCGGGTGAACCCGGACATGATGCCGTCATTCGGCGCCAAAGGACCGAAATATGTCTGACGGTCTGCGCGCCATGTGGATGCGGGGAGGCACCTCGAAGGGCGGCTATTTTCTGGCCTCGGAGTTGCCCGCGGACGTCGCGGCCCGTGACGACGTCTTGCTACGCGTCATGGGCTCGCCCGATGACCGCCAGATCGACGGCCTGGGCGGCGCCGACCCGCTGACTTCCAAGGTGGCGGTGGTGAAGGCGTCGGAACGACCCGGCGTCGACGTGGACTACCTGTTTCTGCAGGTGGCGGTGGATCGGCCACTGGTCTCCGACAAGCAGAATTGCGGAAACATATTGGCCGGCGTTGGCCCCTTTGCTATCGAGCGCGGCTTGGTTACGGCCAAGGATGGGCAAACGCCGGTGGTCATCTTCATGGAAAACTCCGGGCAGGTGGCGACCGCGCTGGTGGAGACGCCCGGCGGCCAGGTCACTTACCAGGGTTCGGCGCACATCGACGGGGTGCCGGGATCGGCCAGTCCGGTGGAAATCGCCTTTCAAGATACCGCGGGCAGCACCTGCGGCGCGCTGCTGCCAACCGGCAACGTCGTCGACGAGATCGACGGCACGGCAGTGACCTTGATCGACAACGGCATGCCTTGCGTGATTATGCGCGCCCATGATCTGGGCATTAGCGGGCGCGAAACGCGCGAGGAACTAGAGGCCAACGACGAATTGCGGGTGCGCCTCGAGTCGATCCGACTGAAAGCCGGCCCGATGATGAACCTCGGCGATGTCGCCGACAAAACCGTGCCGAAAATGACCATGCTGAGCGAGCCAGCGCACGGCGGCGCGATTTCGACCCGTAGCTTCATTCCCCATCGCTGCCATGCCTCAATTGGGGTGCTCGCGGCGGTCACCGTCGCCACCGCCTGCCTGACCGAAGGTGCGGTCGGATCGGAACTGGCGGTGATCCCAAAAGGATCGCGCAAAGTCATGCCCATCGAACATCCGATCGGCGCGACGACCATCGTGGCGGAGACCGATGAAGCGGGCACCGTCACCAGCGCCGCCATCCTTCGCACCGCGCGAAAATTGTTCGACGGCGAAGTGTTCGCCTGAGCAGATGAAAGACCGCCCGTGATGGACCCCGACTACTTGCCCTTCCACCCCAATCCGCGCAAGCCGGCGTTCACCCCACCGGCCGGTGCGGTGGACGCCCATTGCCATGTGTTTGGGCCGGCAGCGGTCTTTCCCTATGCGCCGGAGCGCAAATACACACCGTGCGATGCGCCCAAGGAAAAACTGTTCGAGCTGCGGGATTTTCTCGGATTCGCGCGCAATGTAATCGTTCAGGCGTCGTGCCACGGCCGCAATAACGACGCGTTAGTCGATGCGCTCAACGCGTCCGATGGGCTCGCCCGCGGCGTTGCCATCGTCGATCCCGACATCAGCGATGCCGAACTCGCCGAATTGGATCGGGCAGGGGTGCGCGCGGTCCGCTTCAATTTTGTGCGGCGGTTGGTCGACGCCACGCCGAAAGAGGTGTTTTTGCGAACCGCCGACCGGATATCTGCTCTCGGTTGGCACATCGTCGTGTACTTCGAGGCGCCGGACCTGGAAGACCTGATCCCGTTCCTCAAGCAGCTACCGGGCATCGTCGTCGTCGACCATATGGGACGGCCCGATGTTGGCAAAGGGGTCGACCATGCGGGTTTTCAGCGGTTTCTGCACTTCATGGCCGAAACCCCAAACATCTGGGTCAAGGTCTCCTGCCCCGAACGGCTCACCGTGCAAGGGCCGGACTATGACGACGTCATCCCGTTCGCCAAAACGCTGGTCGAGACCTTCCCGGACCGCGTTCTCTGGGGCACCGACTGGCCGCACCCGAACATGAAATCGCACGTTCCCGACGAGGGCGTATTGGTCGACGTGATCCCCAAAATCGCCACCACGCCGGCGCTTCAGCAGGCGTTGCTGGTGGACAATCCAATGCGGCTCTATTGGCCGGAAGAGCGGGCGAACCCCTAATGATCGGGCGCGGCGCATCCTTGTCGGAGAATATCGCCGGCGTCCTGGCCACGGTGATGTGCGTGGTTTGCATTCTGTGGAACATCGACACGCCGACGCGCCTGGGCTTTGCCGTACTCACCGAACAATACATGGCATTTCAGCTCGGCCTCGCCGTAACGATCGCCTTTTTGCTGTTTGGCGCAAGGGGGGAAACAAAGACGGCGATCAGTTGGCCCGATCTTGCGATCGCCGTCGTCGGTTTCGGCGTGTTGATGTATGCGGCGTGGGACTTTTCCTTTTTGTTGCGTGAACAGAGTTACCGTCCGCCTGGGATCACCGTGATCGGGGCCGTTGTCGTCGTCACCGTGATGGAAGGTATCCGGCGCCGGGCCGGCTGGGCGCTGTTTTCCATCGTCGCAGTTTTTCTGGTCTATGCGCTGTTCGCCGATAAGGTGCCCGGCGATTTGATCGGCAAGGCGCTGACGCCGGTGCGGCTGGTACAATATGTCGGGTTCGACCCCAGCGCAGTGTTCTCCACGCCGCTGGCGGTCGGCACGATCATCGTGGTGCTGTTCGTCTTTTTCGGAAAGCTGTTGTTTGCTGCCGGCGGCGGCGCTTTCTTCACCGATCTGGCGATGGCGGCCACCGGGCGAACCCGCGGCGGCAGCGCGAAAATCTCGGTGGTGGCCTCGGCCCTGTTCGGGTCGATATCGGGCAGCGCGGTATCGAACGTGGTGACGACGGGCGTGGTCACCATCCCGTTGATGCGGCGCGGCGGCTACAACAAAACCGACGCCGGCGCGATCGAGGCGATCGCGTCGACCGGTGGCCAATTGACGCCGCCGATCATGGGCGCGGCCGCCTTCTTGATGGCCGAGTTTCTCGACATTTCCTACATGACCGTCGTCGTCGCCGCACTGGTCCCCGCCGCGCTGTACTACGTCAGCGTCTTCATCCAGGTCGACCTGATCGCCGGCCGCGACAAGATCCAACAAGTCGACGAAGACGTGATGCGCGTGCAGGACGTGTTGAAAGCGGGCTGGCATTTCGGCTTGCCGTTTGCCGTCCTGCTCGGGGCGCTGTTCTGGTTGCGCTACGACCCCGAAGATTCGGCGCTGCTGTCGTCGATCGCCATCGTGCTGGTTGGCTTCCTGCGCGGCTATCGGGGCGAACGGCTGACCTTGTCAAAGCTGCGCGACGTCTTCGTCCAGACCGGCATTTCCATGGTCGATCTGATCCTGATCGTCGCCGCCGCCGGCTTTGTCATCGGCATCCTGAACATCACCGGCCTTGGTTTCGCGCTGACCCTCGTGCTGGTGGACGCCATCGGATCGAACCTGGTCCTGATCCTCGCGGTCTCCGCTATCATCTGCATCTTTCTCGGCATGGGGATGCCGACGACCGGGGTCTATGTGCTGCTGGCAGCGCTGGTTGCGCCGTCATTGGTCGAGGCCGGGGTGAGCCCGATCGCCGCGCATCTGTTCATCCTGTATTTCGGCATGATGTCGATGATCACGCCGCCGGTCGCATTGGCGGCCTTCGCGGCGGCGGCGATTACCAAAAGCAATCCGCTGACCACCGGCCTGGCCGCCATGCGGGTCGGCTGGGCGGCCTACATCATCCCCTTCATTTTCGTCGGCACGCCTGCGCTGATCATGGAGGGGACCTGGCTGTCCATTGTTTGGAGTGCGGGCCTGACGCTGGTTGGTGTGGCCGGCATTTGCACCGGCATCGTGGGATTTCTCAAGGTCCGGCTGAACACGATGCTGCGGGTAGTTTTTATCGCCCTCGGCGTTGGCAGCTTTCCCATCGGGCTGGCGCCTGATTTCTGGGCAAGCCTGAACCCCTTCTTCGCTTTTGCGGTGATCGCGCTTGTCGTCGCCTTTGCCGCTTTCAACCGAAAAGAACGCGGGGTCGAACAATACTCATGAACAACCGCGTTCTTCGCCTTGCATTAACAAAGATCCAACAGGAGGAACTGAAAATGAAACTCAATCTGAAAATTTTGGGCGCCGGTCTCGCGGTAGGCCTGCTGATGTCGACTGCGGCAGCAGCCCAAGTCGTGACAATTGCAACCGGCGCGCAAGGCTCGCTGGCGTTTAATTCTGGCCAAGCCGTTGCCAAGGTGGCCAATCAGGAGGCGGGCATCACCGCGCGCACCCAGCCCTTGGTCGGCTATCTGCCGCTGATCAACAACGGCGAGGTCGACTTCGGCTT
>JBFKGW010000019.1:0-13175 GCA_041633145.1 Alphaproteobacteria bacterium | reverse complement strand
GTAACCCGTTGGGCCATTTTGTTTTCCCGCGGATACGGTCCCGCTTATTCCACCGGCTGACGTCCGCAGAGTGCCGCGGCAGGGTTAATATTATCTGTACGCGACGGCGCCGCGGCGCGGGAACATCAGCCGTTCGATCGCGTCGAATTGCCTGCTCGACAGATTTGTAAACGTCGCGCCGAACGTGCCGGTGCTGCGGTCGACCCGCCGGATGGCGATTTCCAGCATTATGTACACGCCGTCGGCAACGGTGAATTCCAGCGTCGCGATCCTGTCTTCTTCTAATTCTTCGCAAGCGTCTAAGTCTTGGCTGTCGCTTTCGCCGTCGGCGTGATCTTCATCGGCGTTTTCGGCGAGATCTTGTTTCGGTTCAGGCAGCAACTTGACCAAATCGCGCGCCTCGACGGCGCAGCCGCCGACGCCATTGAAGCTTAAATTGGTGAGTGTGACCGCGACGCCATCGATGGAACCGGCGAGCGAGATCGGCCGGCGCTGGTCGCACCGTTTTTCTTTGAAGGAAAAGGTATACCTTTTTCTCATCGCCGCGTCGGAGGAGTCCCGATTTTTGCCCACTGGCGGTGCGGTTAAGAGTGCCGCAACGGCGTTAACATTAACTTTACGAAATGCGGTGGCGATGTATGCGACGGCGCGGTTTGCCCGGTTTGTCCATGGTAAATCCGATACTGGCGCTCGACGAGCCGATGGAATATCCGGGAATTGGCCGGGTGGCGGAGTAGGGGCTGCCTAGTCCAGCACCAGCGTGGCGCCGCCGTCGACGACCATTTCCATTCCGGTGATGTAGTTGGCGTCGTCCGACGCCAGGAACACCGCCGCCTTGGCGATGTCCCAGGCGTCGCCCCAGCGGCGCAACGGGATCTTTTCCTCGCGCCAAGCGAGGTATTTTTCCACCGTCATGTCGGCGTTGGTGCTGCGCTTGAGCATCTCGACCACCGCGTGATCGACCATCGGCGTACGGTTGAAGCCCGGCAGGATGGCGTTGGCGCGGATGTTCCAGGGGCCGTACTGCGCCGCCGTCACTTTGGTGAACTGGATAATCGCCGCCTTGGTGGTTGGATAGGAGACGTAGTTGATGCCCATGTAGCGCAGCGCCGAGATCGACGACAGGTTGTTGATAGCGCCGCCGTTCTGCGCCTGCATGTGGGGGATCACGTACTTGCAAGTCAGGAACATCGACTTGAGGTTGACCGCGACGGCGCGGTCCCAGTCTTCCTCGGTCTGCTCGACGGCGCCGCCGGGCGCGACGATACCGACATTGTTGTGCAGGATGTCGATGCGGCCGAAGCTGTCGAGGCAGGCCTCGACCATTGCCTGCACGTGACCGCTATCGCTGACGTCGCCGCTGATCGTGGCCGCTTCGCTGCCTTCGTCGCGGATGATGCCGGCGGTTTCCTCGGCAGCGTCCTGGTTGATGTCGGTACACAATACCTTGGCGCCTTCGCGGGCGAACAACACCGCCGTCGCCTTGCCGTTACCCCAGCCCGGGCCGATCGAGCCGGCGCCGGTGACGATGGCGACTTTGTCCTGCAGTTTGCCTGCCATCACATAATCCTCCTCGGCGGTTGGCTGCTCAAAGTCGCTTATCGGCGATATCTGCGCCGTGCAGCGCCGCCTTGGGCAGCATCACGTGGCAGCCCTTGTTGACGTTGACCAGCTGCGAGATGCGCACATCGCCGGCCAGGCTGATCAGGGAATAGGCGTCCTCGCGCGACAAATTGGTGCGCTCGGTGATCAACACGATCATGTCGCGCAAGGCCTGCTTGGCCGCGTCGTCGAGGTCCACGTCGACGCCGATGGTGATGTAATGCGCGGCGGTCTCCGCGCGCGGCATGTTGAGCGACAAGTCCTTGCGCACATGGAACTCGAAGGTGCCGATCAAGGCGGTCTCGGCCGCCGACAGGCAACTTTCGCCATCGCCTTGTAGCGCATGCCCGTCGCCGGTCGAAAACATACCGCCGGCATTGTAGACGGGAAAATAGACCGTCGCGCCGGCGCCGAGCTCCTTGATGTCGAGATTGCCGCCGTGCGGTTGCGGCACGATCGAGGTGATGGTGCCCCATTCGGCCGGCGGCGCGACGCCCATCACGCCGAAGAACGGCTTGACCGGCAACTCGATACCACAGTGCGGAGTGGCGGTGCCGGCGTCGTCGTCGAGCTCGATGGGAATGACCCGCTTGGCCGGGAAGTCCTCCGGCAACGAGCCTTTGAGCGGCATGATCATGTTCCACGCCCAGTCCTGGCGCAGCTGTACGTCAATGATGCGCACTTCCAACACATCGCCGGGCTCGGCGCTGCGCACGGCGACCGGGCCGGTCAGGATATGGCCGGGCAGGATCGGCTTGCGGCCGTCGGCAATGAAAGCAGCGTGATCGGCCAGCAGCGTGTCGCGTTTTTCTTCGGGGATCTGATCGGGGCCGCCGGAAATCGTTTCGATCACCACCTGGTCGCCGGGCGCCACTTCGATCGCGGCAGGAAACTCCGCCGAAAACGCGCCCCAGTGCAGATGCTCGGGTACCGATGTGAGCCGATGTTGTGACGCCATGTCGCTCCCCCTGATGTTTTATCGTTGCCGGCCATTGTGTCGGTGCGCCGGCCGGGGAGCAAGCGCGCTGGAGGTGCCGCTACATGGCGCTGACCCCGCCGTCGAGCACCAGTTCGGCGCCGGTCATGAACTTGGATTCGTCGCTCGCCAGATAGACCACTGCCCACGCGACATCGTCGGTGTCGCCGACCCGACCCAGCGGCACCTGGCGGGCCAAGCGTTCGAGGCCTTCTTCGCGAGTGCCGCGGTGCAGAATATCGTCGAGCATGGCGGTATCGACGAAGGCTGGGTGGATCGAATTGCAGCGGATATCGTAGCCCTGGCGGGCGCAGTGCAGTGCCACCGATTTGGTGAGGTGGCGCACGCCGGCCTTGGCCGAATTGTAGGCCGCCAGGTTGTGGCCGGCGATGATGCCGGAAATCGACGAGAGATTGATGATCGAGCCGCCGCCGTGGCGCGCGATCACCGGCACCGCCAGCTTGCAGCCGAGGAACACACTGTCGAGGTCGACCGCGTGCACCCGCCGCCATTCGTCGAACGTGGTTTCTTCGACCGTGCCCAGGCTGACGACGCCGGCGCAATTGACCAGGATATTCAGTCCGTCCAGCCGGTCTTCCACTTCGGCCAGGACCAGCGACCACGACGCTTCGTCGGTGACGTCGTGTTCGACGGCGAAGGCGTCGCCGCCGATGTCGTCCGCGGTGGCGTGGGCGCCGTCGCTGTTGATGTCGCTGATCACCACCCGCGCGCCCTCGGCAGCCAGCATTTTCGCCGCCGCGCGGCCGATACCCGATGCGCCGCCGGTGACAAGCGCGATTTTATCCGCCACCCGGTTCATAATACTCTCCAAACTTAGTGCCCGGGCATGAAAGGCCGAGGCTTGCGCCAATGCAACCGTTTAACAGCGATCGCCTATATTACCGGCCGTTTCGGCGCGCCGACGCGGCGGCTGCCTTCGCCTTCTTCGGCGATCGCGAGGTGATGGAATATAGCGCCTTCGGCGTGCACCCGGACATCGAGCGTACCGCCGAAATGCTGGCCGATTTCATCGACCACAACCGCCGGCGCGGGTTCGGCCTGTGGGCGGTCATCGAGCGGGAAACCGGCGAACTCATCGGCATGGCCGGTCTGACGGAATTCGATCGAGAGGAATCCGACGACCTGGAACTGGCCTACCGCTTTCGCCGCGATTGCTGGGGCAAGGGCTACGGCAGCGAGGCGGCGGCCGCCTGGGTCGCGAAGGGATTTTCCACCCTCGGCTTGCCGCGCATCGTCGCCGTCGTCGAGCCCGATCACGTGGTCTCGAAACGGATCCTCGAGAAAGTCGGCATGCGCTTCGTCGAGCAGCGCACCCTGCACGACAAACTGGTCGACTTCATGGTCGCCGACCGGCCGGAGCAGGATAGTTAGCCATGAAAGTACTTCGCGCCGCGGGTTTTGCGTTTTGGCTGTTCGCTCTAACACCAGCGGCGGCGCAGGAAAGCGATCTAGCCAAACTCCAGAGCATAGAATGGGTCGAGGAGAACCGGGCGGAACTGGAAGCGCTGGTGGGTGATCGCAAAAACGCGACATCACTGATGGTTGCGATCACCGGGGAAGACATTGTCATTCCCAATGTCGGCGACTATCTTTTCATCGATCTCAACGGGGATAACCGGTTGGAGCTGGCGGCGTCGATCGACTTTTCTGGCCGTGCCTTCTACGCGACAGCTGCCGTCGTCTATCAGAGTGAGCGCCGTTTGGACTATCAATTTCTCGGTGGCAAGGGACTGAATATCGCCAATCTTCCCAACAGTATTGAGGACATTGACGGAGATGGTGATCTTGAAATTTTGATTCCTCGATTACTTGAGCCGTATCAAGGGGCCGAACCGGTCGCCGCCTTTACGGACGTCTTCAGCTGGGATGGAGAGAAATACGCCGTTTCCCATCCGCTCGAATATGAAGACTTCTACAGAAATCGCATTTTGCCCCGACTCGAACGTAATATCGGTACCTTGTCGCAGGGCAAAGGACCAATCGACCCGGAAAGGCGTGCAAACTTCCTTCGGAGTTACAAGCTCGAGAAGGACGTATTATTAGGTTATCTCAAATAAAGTTGGACAAAGTCGCCGATCGTCATGCTTCGAGACGCTCGCTAGCGCTCGCTCCTCAGCACGAGGTTTGTATAGGGGATTTAGCACACTACACCCTCATCCTGAGGAGCGATCGCAGATCGCGTCTCGAAGGGTGAGTGGCGGCTGCTAATCCAGCGGTCCGCCGACCTTCTTCCAGGCGTCGATACCGCCGGTCAGGTTGCAGCTGGCTTCGATGCCGGCCTCGCGGGCGGCCTGCACCGCCATCGCCGAGCGTTCGCCGAAGGCACAATAGAACACCATGCGCTTACCCGAAGTCTTAGCGAGCTCGTATAACATCCCGCCAGGATGGACATTTTCGTCGAGATCGGGGTAGGGGGCGTGGATCGAGCCGGGAATCACGCCGTTCTTCTCGCGCTCGCTGTTGTCGCGCAGGTCGACCAGGATCATTCCCGGATTGCCGACCAGCGAGGCAGCACCTTCATCGCAGCTGATCGCCAAGCCCATCGCCGCCAGATCGTCCTGGTTCAGCCCGACTTTCAGGTTCGCCGGCACGGCGATATCCATCATCTTGGGATTGGCGAGATTGAGGTTATCCATGATCTCGACATATTCATCGACCGACGAGACCTGCAGGCGCGGATTGTAGGCCTTCTCTTCGGCGATCGTGCTGACCGTATCGCCCTTATAGTCGTGGGCGGGATAGACCAGCGTTTCGTCGGGCAGTTTCAACAGCTTGTTGAACAGGGAGTTGTACTGATCGATGGCACTGCCGTTCTGAAAATCGGTGCGGCCGGTGCCCCGGATCAACAGCGTGTCGCCGGTGAACACCCGGTCGCCGAACAGGAAGCTGTAGGAATCGTCGGTGTGGCCCGGCGTGTAGAGAACGTCGAGGCTAATGCCTTCGACGTCGATGGTGTCGCCCTCGGCGACCCGTAGCGACACCACGTCGACGCCGCTTTGCTCGCCCATCACGGTGATGCATTTGGTGCGGTCGCGCAGCGCGCCGAGGCCGGTGATGTGGTCGGCATGAACGTGGGTGTCGACGGCCTTGATCAAGCGCAGATCCAATTCGTCGAGCAGCTGCATATAGCGTTCGACCCGGTCGAGGACGGGGTCGATAATCAACGCTTCGCCGCCGCGCCGGCTGGCGAGCAAGTAGGTATAGGTCGACGATTCTGAGTCGAAGAGCTGGCGGAAAATCATGGGCGGTTCCTCCCGATCGGCCTTAATGTACACCGGGCGGGCGTGAAATTCACCACGCCATGGAACACGAAAACGCGAATTCCTAAACCAAACTGGGGAAAACCGTCGACAGCAGGCGGCCTCAAATCCGGTAAAAAGCCTTCGCGGTGTCGTGGAAGAACTTGCTGTTCTCGGCGTCCGAGCGGTCCGCCATGGCGCGCTTCTGGGCCGCGGTGTAGTCCTCGAACGTGGTCCACATGCGCTCGACCGGAAAGTTCGAGCCGTAGAAGCAGCGGTCGGCGCCGAACATATCGAGCACGGTATTGGTAGCATGGGTCATCAGCGGCTCGTCGAGGGCGCGCGAGAAGGTGTTGAGGCCCGAGACCTTGATGAACACGTTATCGAGCGGTACCAGCTGCTCGAGCGCTTCGGTCCATTCGTTGACGCTTGCCGTGTCGAGACCGGTCAGCATGCCGGCGTGCACTAGGCAGAAGCGCACGCCCGAATGGGCCTTGGCGATTTCGGCCAGCGCATCGAACTGGCTGGCAAAACCCTGCCAATCGAAGGTGAGATCGTGCTCGGCGAGCGCCGCCAGGCCACGGCGGAAGGCGTTCGAGCAGCAGAAATCCGGCCGGTCGACGAAGCGCCAATATTCGTTGTCCTTATGCCAGTAGACCTGCTGGCGGATGCCGCGCGTATTGGCATATTCGAGATGGCCGGCCAGCGTCCTCCCGACGTCGGAGTCAGTCAGGTCGGCGTAGGCGACGATGCCGTGCGGGAAGCCGTGTTGGTCGGCGAAGCCCTGCAAGCCCTTGGTCTCGTCGGTCGGCCGGGACATGTCGAAATTGGCCTGCACGTGGACCGACTGGGTGACGTTGTGCGAACGGGTCTCGGCGATGAAGGTCTCGATACTGTAGTCCTGCTTCATCGCCGACCAATCGTCGCCAAAGATCATCGGGCGCATCGGCGCGTTCATCCACGGATAGTTGGCGTCGCGGTCCCAGATGGTGTGGTGGTGGGAGTCGACGATCGGACCGTCATAAAGGGGCATCGCGTAAATTCCTGTTTGCGTTAGGTATCTTCGCCCAGGGCTTTGTTCACCTTGGGCATCACTTCGGTTGCCATCAGCTCCATCGAGCGGCGCGCCAACGGCACATCGGCCCAGTCATGGCCGGTATACATCAGCTTGCCGAACGGGCCGACAATCTCGCGGAACGCCAGGATCTGGTCGACCACGCTGTCCACGGTGCCGGCGAGTACATTGGTGTCGAGCGAGTGCTGCACCGTAAGTTCCTCGTCGGGCTGGTCGGGATAGGCCTTGAAGAGGTCCATGCGGCCGGCGCGCTCGATCTTGCGCATGATGTTTTGAAAGTAAAAACCGTACGGTCCGGCTTCGCTCTTGGCGTACTTGCGCGCAGTATCCTCGTCGTCGGCGACGAAGATGCTCTTGGCAATGCTCCACTGCGAGGGGTCTTCGGGCTGTCCGATATTGCGCTGGCCTTCGAGAAATTTGGGCAAATGGGTGGCGACCCAATAGGGCTGCACATAGTTCGACGAAATGCCCCGCCAACCCCGCTCGGCTGCCGCCGTGATGCCTTTCGAATAGGGGGCCAGCGCGGTGAATACGATCGGCGGGTGCGGTTTTTGCAGCGGTTTGGGAACGATCCCCTGGCCGATTTCCGGATAGAGGGTGCGTTCGGTGGAAGTGAAGAAATATTTGCCGTCCAGGTTGTAGGGCGCTTCGCCAGCCCAGATCGCCAAGATCTGGTCGATCGCCTCGACCATCTTTTCGTTCTTGTCGAGGTCCAAATTGCCGAACACTTCGACGTCGGACGGCAGACCGCCGGGCCCGATACCGAAGATGAAGCGGCCGTCGAGCAAATGGTCGACCATGGCGATATGGGCGGCAACGTGGACCGGATGGTAGCTCGGCAGGTTGACGACACCGCTGCCCAGCTTGATCCGCTTGGTTTTGTCGATCAGCGTGCCGATGAACACCAAGCAATTGGTGATCGGCTCGGCCAGGTCGGTCATATGCTCGCCGATGAAGGCGTCGACATAGCCCAACTCGTCGGCCAGGATCACCGCCGCTTGGTCTTCGCGCAGGATCTCACGATAGTCGCGCGTGATCGGATGCACCGGCTGGGTGAAAAACCCGAGTTTCATCGCCCCCATTCCCCTTGCGCTGTTCCCCGCAATTTGTCACCGCCATTGTTAGCGCGTCCGGCGGGCGGGGTCACGGCAAACGACTCGCTTGTATACGCGTTACAATGGCCCAAATGCCGCAATCGTGATTGCGCCAACGCGGACGGATATGTCAGACGGCGGTGGGGTAACGGGTTCTGAGTCGCTGGAGGTTCATGGTGAACATCAGGATTTTAGCCATCGCTGGCGCGTTGAGTGCTGCACTCGCCGCCTTTCCGGCCGACGCGGAAAGCGATCCGGCATTCGAAGCGTGGCTGACCGGATTGCGCACGGAAGCATTGGACGCGGGCATTCGCCAGGAAACCCTCGACGCCAGTTTTGTCGGCGTGGCGCCGATCCCGCGGGTGATCGAGCTCGACCGGCGCCAGCCGGAATCGACACTCACCTTCGAGCAATATGTCGATCGGATCGTCAGCAATGCGCGGATCGAGCGCGGCCGCGCGCGGTTGGCGGAAAATTCGCCCCTGCTGCAAGAGGTCTCGGCGAAGTTCGGCGTGCAGCCGCGATTCATCGTCGCCCTGTGGGGCATCGAGACCAACTTTGGCCAGAATACCGGCGGCTTTTCTGTCATCGCCGCCTTGGCGACCTTGGCCTATGACGGCCGCCGCAGCCAGTTTTTCCGCAAGGAGTTACTCGACGCGCTGCGCATTATCGATGAGGGGCATATCCGGCCCGAGCATATGAAGGGCAGTTGGGCCGGCGCCATGGGGCAGAGCCAGTTCATGCCGTCCAGCTTCATGAATTTCGCCTACGATTTTGACGGCGACGGCGCCAAGGACATTTGGAACACCTCGGCCGACGTCTTCGCGTCGGCGGCAAACTATCTTTCCGGTGTGGGCTGGAAGTCTGACATCACCTGGGGGCGCGAGGTGCGTCTGCCGGATGGATTCGATCCGGCGTTGGCCGACCTCAAGGTCGTCAAGCAGTTGAGCGAGTGGCAGTCCCTGGGGGTGCGCCGCGCCGACGGCCGCGATTTGCCGGCGCGCGACATCCCGGCGTCGGTGATTTTTCCAGGCAAAGTTGGTGGCCCCGCCTACCTCGTCTATGACAATTATCGCGCCTTGTTGCGCTGGAACCGCTCGCTCTATTTTGCCACCGCGGTTGGTTTGTTATCCGATCAAATCGCTAGCCGGTGATCTGGTAATGGGGTAATCACCGGCAAGCGACCCACCTGAGACGGCATAGTTCGCATGATTTTGGCCCTGCAAAAACGTTCCTACGTCCTTGCCTTCCTGTCCCTGTTTGCGCTTGCGTCGTGCGCGGAAACCGAATTTTTGGTGCACACCGCCAAGACTGTGAGCGGCGATGACGAGCCGTCGCCGGTCGGCGACTATAAGGTCGGCAAGCCCTATCAGATAAACGGCCAGTGGTATTACCCGGCCGAAGATTACGACTATATCGAAACCGGAATCGCCTCTTGGTACGGCCCCAAGTTCCACGGCAAAACCACGGCAAACGGCGAGATCTTCGACCAGAACCTGGTGACCGCCGCGCACCGTACCTTGCCGTTGCCCAGCGCCGTTCAGGTCACCAATCTTGAAAATGGCCGCTCCATCCAGCTCCGTATTAACGACCGCGGCCCGTTCGCGCGGGGTCGGATTATCGATCTGTCGCGCCGGTCGGCGCAATTGCTGGGGTTCGAGAAAAAAGGCACGGCCAAGGTGCGGGTCGAAATCCTGTCCGACGAGAGCCGGCGGCTCAAACTGGCCGCGTTGAACCGCGAGGGCGGGGCAGTGGACCAGCCCGAGATTGCGTCGTCGCCGCGTGAAGTAGTCGTCGCGACACCGCTGCCGAACTCCGGACAGCCGGTCCAGCGGGCGGCCAACACCGCCGCCGATACGGCGCAGCCGCGTGGCAGCGCGCCGATACCGGTACTGTCGCGGCAGGTGAAAGTATTGCCGGTTAGTCCCACCGGTATCTTCGTGCAAACCGGCGCGTTCTCGAATTTTCAGAATGCCTTGCGCATGCGCGACCGCGTATACGCCATGGGGCCAACGCAAATCAGCCGGTTCAGCGTTGCCGGGGCGGAACTGTACCGCGTGCGCATCGGTCCGCTTAAATCGGTTGCCGTCGCTGACGCGACGCTGGTCCGTGTGTCGGATGCCGGGATCGAGGATGCCCGGCTGGTCGTCGAATGAACGTCGCCAGCAATCTGCTTAATCTGACGATGATGAGTTCCACAATGGCCCGATTAAGTTCAATCGTCGCCGGTGTAGGGCTGGTGGTGGCGATATTCGCCGGGTCGGCCTTCGGGCAGACTTTCGAGACGAACGCCAAACAGGTGATCCTGATCGACTACGACACCGGAACGGTACTGTTCGAGAAAAACCCCGACGCGACAATGTTTCCTGCCTCGATGAGCAAGATCATGACCGCTTTGCTCGTCTTCGACAAACTGCGCGACGGCAGCCTGACGTTGGAGGCCAACTTGCCGGTTTCGGAGAAAGCGTGGCGCATGGGTGGCTCCAAGATGTTTGTGCGCGTGGGCGAGGAGGTCAGTGTGGAGGACCTCCTGCGCGGTATCATCGTGCAGTCGGGCAATGACGCCTCGATCGTCGTCGCCGAAGCGATCGGCGGGAGCGAAGAGGCGTTTGCCGAATTGATGACCGAGCGCGGCCGCGAGATCGGCCTCGAGAATACCGTATTCCGCAACGCTACCGGCTGGCCCGATCCCGATCACGTAACCACGGCGCGCGATATCGCGAAGCTGGCGGATTTTGTGATCCGCGAATATCCCGAATACTACGGCTACTATTCGGAACGGGAATTCACCTACGGTAAGAGCCTCGACGGCAAGCCGATCACCCAGAGTAATCGTAACCCGTTGCTCTATCAGGGTGTCGGCGCGGATGGCCTGAAGACCGGCCACACCGAGGCGGCCGGCTTTGGCTTGGCGGCGTCGGGCCTGCGCAACGGGCGCCGGTTGATCATGGTGATCCATGGCATGGAGAGTGTCCGCGAGCGCAGCCAGGAATCGCGGCGGTTGTTCGACTGGGGCTTTCGCGAATTCGCCAACTACGCGTTGTTCAAGGCCGGCGAGACGGTCGATTCCGCTACCGTGTGGCTTGGCGATAAGCCCGAAGTGCCGCTCGTACTCGAAGACGACTTTACTGTTACCCTGCCGCGCGGCAGCCGGAACGGCATGAAAGTGGTGGTGAAATACCAGGGGCCGGTGCCCACGCCGATCGCGAAAGGCCAGCAGATCGCCACGCTGGAAGTTTCGGGCCCTGGTTTCGACACGATTAACCGGCCGCTCTACGCAGCCGAAGATGTCGGACGGCTGGCCTTCTTCGGGCGCATCGGCAGCGCCATCAAGTTTATCATTTTCGGCGCGCCAAGCAGTTGACGCGCTGCCCCCGCCTGTGACACGTCCATCTGCATGATGGCGAAGGCGCAACCGGGCCGGTTTATTACCCTGGAAGGCGGCGAGGGGACGGGCAAGTCAACCCAGATCGCCCGCTTGGCTGCGCGCCTGGAAAACGCTGGGGTCGGCGTGATCACGACGCGCGAGCCGGGCGGCGCACCCGGTGCCGATACGATCCGCTCGATTCTGGTGTCCGGCGATATCGACCGGTGGGACCCGATGTCGGAAGCGTTGCTCAATTTTGCCGCGCGGCGCGAGCATCTCATCCGCACCATCTGGCCGGCATTGGCGCGCGGGCACTGGGTCGTGTCCGACCGTTTCGCCGATTCCACCATGGCCTATCAGGGTTACGGCCACGGCGTCGACCGAGAGGTGATCGCCGCGCTGTATCGTGCGGCGGTCGGCGAGTTTCGCCCCGATTTGACGATCGTGCTCGATTTGCCAGTGGAAGTAGGCCTGCGCCGCGCCAACCAGCGCAACGACGATAACGAAACCGCGGAAGACCGCTACGAGCGAATGGACAAAGCATTCCACCAGCGCCTGCGCGACGGCTACCTGGCGATTGCGGCAGCCGAACCGGACCGGTGCGTCGTCGTCGACGCCGACGGCGAGGCGGACGACGTGGCGGCGCGAATTTGGGCAGCTGTGACCGCGAAGTTCGCCAAAGAGCTGTCCGAGCCCTCGCAGACAGGGGATTAGCCGGTGAGCGACGAGATCATCGCCCGCATCGAGGCGCCGCGCTCGGCGCCGGCTCTGATCGGCCACGACAAAGCGGCGTCCGCGCTTGCCGAGGCGTGGCACAGCGGGCGCTTAGCGCACGCCTGGATGTTGGCCGGTCCGCCCGGCATCGGTAAGGCAACGCTGGCCTGGCAATTTGTGCGCTTGGTCGCCGCGGGTGGCGAAGCGGCGGGCGAGGGCCTCCTTGCCACCCATCCGGAGGACGCCGCGGTGCGCCAGGTCGTCGCCGGCACCCATCCCGATTGCCGACTGGTGCGCCGCAGCTATGCGTCGCGGCCGCCGTACCGGTTTCGCACCGAAATCTCGGTCGAGGACGTCCGCGCGGTCGGCCATTTCCTGCGGCAAACCGCAGCGATGGGCGGTTGGCGCTCGGTTATCGTCGATTCCGCCGACGCAATGAACGTCAATGCCCAGAATGCCCTGTTGAAACTGCTCGAAGAGCCGCCGCCGCGCACTGTGCTGTTGCTGGTCTGCCACGCGCCGTCGCGGCTGCTGCCCACGGTGCGTTCGCGCTGTCGAACCCTCAATTTGCGTCCGCTCGCCGAGGACCAGGTCGCGGCGATCCTGGCACAACAGCAGCCCGATCTGGCGGCAGCCGACCGCCAGTTGTTGGCGCGGTTGGCCGATGGTGCGCCGGGCTGGGCACTCGACCTGGCTGAAGCCGGCGGCCTCGACCTCTACCGCAATCTGATCGCACTGCTGGAAAGCTTGCCCGCCCTCGACGCCGTGCAACTGCACAAGACGGCCGACCGGTTTGCCGGCGCGGCGGGCGAACCGGCTTACCGGACCTTTGTGGTCCTGCTGCAATGGTGGCTCGGCCGGGCCATTCGGGCAGCCGCAGCACCGGCGCGCAGCGCGCTCGGCGAAGTGGTGCCGGGCGAGGCGGCGCTCACGGCGAGGTTAACCGATCGTGGGCTTGAGCCCTGGCTCAAAGCGTGGGAGAAAGTCGCTGCGCTGACGTCGCGGGCCGACGCCGTTAATCTGGACCGCAAACAGGTGGTCTTGAACGCGTTTTTCGAGTTGGCGTCGGCCGCCCGCGGATAATGCC